>JBOHWJ010000296.1:0-10147 GCA_050736495.1 Binataceae bacterium (SeqCode)
TTGCTGGCACGGGCCGGAATCACTTTCACGGTGGTCACAAGCGGTATCGACGAGGTTCGCCTCGACGGCGAGGCGGCGTCCATGTACGCGCTTAGGATGGCGCACGAGAAGGCGCTCAATGTTTCGACACGCCGCATCGGCGCATTGGTGCTCGCGGCCGACACGGTGGTCGAATGCGGCGGCGAAATCCTGGAGAAGCCCGCCGACGCTGGCGACGCACGCCGGATGCTCAGGTTGCTGTCGGGCAACGTTCATACGGTCGTGACCGCGTTCGCGATCGCACGCGGCGGCGCTATCGTGGAGAGCGCGCCGGTCATGAGCCACGTTAGGTTCCGCGCGCTCGATGACCGTGAAATCGCGGACTATATAAAGACGGGCGAACCTTTCGATAAGGCCGGCGCGTACGGAATCCAGGCCGCCGGCGCATCTTTTATCGAGGAAGTCGAAGGATCGCGCGACAATGTGATGGGATTGCCGATGCGCGAGGTGACCGCGGCACTCGCGCGTCATGGGATCGCGCCGAATGGATCGGCGCATCGCGGATAAGCGTTGCGGACGCCGCGCGCGCCGGTGCGGCTTTGCGCCAAGTAAGATCGGTGAATGATGGTGAATGGCCTTGGGCGAATGAGAGTTGGGCGAACCCGTTAAAATCGAAGCGCGGCTGGCCGCGGTACGCGAACGAATTACGAGCGCTGCCACGCGGGCGCATCGGCCCGCTGGCGCCGTCCGCCTGGTGCTTGCGAGCAAGACTCAGCCGGCCGTGGCTATCGCCGCCGCCTATCATGCGGGCGCGCGCGAGTTCGGCGAGAATTACGTCCAGGAGGCGGCCGCGAAACGGCCCGCGCTGGCCACGCTGAGCGGCGTTACCTGGCACATGATCGGCCATCTGCAAACCAACAAGGCTCGCCTCGCGGTGGACAACTTCGACATTATCCAGACCCTTGACAGTCCACGCCTTGCCGCCGCGATCGGGCGGATGCGCCCATCGCCGCGGGTTGCGGTCTTGATAGAAGTTAATCTCGGCGGCGAAGCGTCGAAGAGTGGCGTTGCGCCTGGCGCGCTCGAGGAGTTGATTAACGCGGTGCGCGGCCAGGTCGAAGTGCGCGGCCTTATGACGATTCCGCCGCCGGTCGCGCAACCGGAGCAGGCGCGGCCATGTTTTGCGCGACTGCGCGAGTTGCGTGAGCATCTTGCCGCGGCGACCGGGCTTGCGCTAAGCGACCTTTCGATGGGAATGACCGAGGATTTCGAGATCGCAATCGAGGAAGGCGCCACCATCGTGCGGGTGGGGCGCGCGGTTTTCGGCGAGCGCGGAGCGTATCGCAAAATATGATGAAGAAGCTGGGATTCATCGGTGGCGGCAACATGGCGGAGGCGCTCGCCCGCGGACTTCTCGCTAAAAAACTCTTCTCACCTTCCGCAATGATCGTCTCCGACGTCGACGCCGGGCGGCGGCGCAAGCTCTCGCGCGCGCTGAAGATCGCGACTACAGCCGATAATCTCGAGGTGTTGCACGGGTCCCGCGCACTGCTGTTCGCGGTGAAGCCGCAGGCCATCGACGAGGTTCTCGCCGAAATCGGCAACGCGCTTGGCGGCGCCTCCGCGATCGCCGATGACAACCGGAAGCCGGTGCGGCGCGCGAGCGCGGCTGCCGACAGCAAACTTTTTATTTCGATCGCGGCCGGAATAACGCTGAGCCGGCTGACCGCCGCGCTGGGGCCGCGCGCCCGCGTCATCCGCGTGATGCCTAACGCGCCCGCGATGGTGGGGCAGGGGATGGCCGCATTGGTGCGCGCGGCGGGTGCTAACAACGCCGACGAAGCCTTCGCGCTGAAGATCTTCCGCGCGGTCGGCGACGCCGTCGCCCTCGACGACGAGACCCGCCTCGACGCCGTGACGGCGCTGTCCGGCAGCGGTCCGGCCTACGTTTATTTATTCGTCAAGGCGATGGCGGACGCGGGCGTGAGCGAAGGCTTGACGCCCGAACTGGCGGTCCGCATGGCGCTCAAGACCATTCGCGGTGCCGAGCAGAATATGCGCCAGTCGAGTCTCGAACCGGCCGAGCTGATTCGCATCGTGGCATCGCCCGGTGGCACCACCGAAGCGGCCTTACGCAAGTTCGCTGAGGCTGGCTTTTCTGATATTGTGGCGGACGCTCTGCACGCCGCCGCGGAGCGCTCCCGCGAACTGGGGCGCACATAGGACAGAAGGTTGAGACGATATCGTGTTTGTTTGGACCAATCTCATTCTCTGGATCGCACGGGTCCTGGAGGAAATCTTGTGGATCTACATGTGGATCGTCATTATCGCGGCGGTACTCACGTGGATCGAACCAAATCCTTATAACCCGATCGTCCGCTTCCTTTACGCAGTCACCGAGCCGGTGTTCGACTTCGTACGCGAACATATTCCGGTGTCCTTCGGCGGCATCGACTTCTCACCCATCGTCGTAATCATAGTCATCGAGTTTTTCCAGCAGTATCTGATTCCGACGCTGACGCGCATTCTCGTCATGGGCTTCACATGAGTGCCGGGCGGGCGCGGAGCGGTCCTCTTCAACCCGTTGGCCCGCCATGGCTCGCTTGCGGCGACGATTACGTGACCATGCGAATTGCGGCGACGCCCGGCACCGGGCGTCGCCAAATCGTCACGCTGACGCCGCAAGGGTTAGTGGTGGCTCTCAACGCGCCGCCTGAAAAGCGCAAAGCCAATGACGAAGTGATAGACTTTATCGCACGGGCTGCGCGGGTCTCACGCACGGCGGTGACGATCGCGCACGGCGCTGGCTCGCGTCACAAAACGCTGCGCATCGCGACCGGTGAACCGGCGGCACTTGCGGCGGAGTTGCACGATTTAGTGCCGGAGAAATGAGGCGAAACGCAGCACCCGCGTTGACAAAACAAACGGGCGTGATTACCTAACAATCAGAGAGAGTGTTTGCTGCGGCCTGACGCACATACGTACGAGAGCTATGCCGATCTACGAATATCAATGCGCAAAGTGTGGAGTTTTTGAAGTCACTCAGCGGATCACGGAACCGTCGCTCAAGAAGTGTCCGACCTGCAAAGGCAAGGTCGAGCGGCTGATCTCCCATACCTCATTCATCCTCAAGGGCAGCGGCTGGTATGCGACCGATTATGCACGCTCCGGCTCGCACCGCACCGATGCGGATCATACCGCGGCCGCGAGTAGTGACACTTCCGCCAACGGTTCCGCGATTTCATCGGCGTCCTCGGACTCTGAAAAATCCGGCAAGTCCGACAAATCTGACAAGTCCGACAAGCCGGTGGCGTCTGGCACTGACAAATCGGCGTCCGACAAGGCCACCGCCGCCAAGCCGGCGGATTAGATCCGTTGCGTTCGCGCGGGCCGCAAGGCAGAAGCGCCGCGGTTGCTTCGTTGGTGGGGCGCGTGTCGAGGCGCCCCGCATCTTTTTTCTCTTCTTTTGTCCGTGTCGTGGGCTGGCGCGGCCGGCGTATTTTTTGCTTCAATGCTTGCGCGCGCGGACCCGAAGCGGCAAAACTCTAACAGCCGGGTCCGGCGCGGCGCTGGCTGCCACGATTGATATGCGTGCGCTCGTTCTGAACCAACGGCTTTCCTTTCAATCCGACTATCGTCAGCCGCAATCGTATCCAGGCGAAAGCACCGTACGCGTTCACCTCGCGGGTATTTGCGGCACCGACCTCGAACTCGCGCGCGGCTATATGGCCTACGTGGGCGTGCCGGGCCATGAGTTTGTCGGCCACGTGGTCGAGAGTGGACAGCCGCGGTTGCTGGGCGTGCGGGTGACGGGCGAAATCAATGCCGCCTGCTATGCCTGCGAGTGCTGTTTTGCGGGCCTCGGCCGTCATTGCCCGAATCGCACCGTGCTCGGAATCCTCGGACGCGATGGCGCGTTCGCCGACTATCTACGCCTGCCCGACAAGAACCTGGTTCCAATTCCTGATTCGATGCCGGACGAACTTGCCGTATTCATCGAGCCGGTGGCGGCGGCCTACGAAATTTTCGATCAAGTGCGGATAGGCCGCGATCAGAAGATCGCGATTCTTGGTGACGGCCGGCTGGGCGCGACGGTCGCGATGGTGTTGAATGCCGAAGGCTACGAGCCTATCGTCGGCGGCCATCATGAAGCCAAGCTTCAGCATCTGGCCGCACTCGGACTTAAAGTGGAACTTGAAGCCAGGCTTGAAGCCGGCTTCGACGTGGTGGCCGATTGCACCGGCACCAGCGCGGGCTTCAACCGCGCGGCGGCGCTGGTCAAGCCGCGCGGACGTCTCATCCTGAAGAGTACGGCAGCGGCCAACGCGCCGATGAATCTGGGGCTGATCGTCGTCAATGAAATCACGGTTGTGGGTTCGCGCTGCGGCCGCTTCGCGCCGGCACTGGCGGCGATCAAGGAGGGCAGGGTCGATCCGCGCCCGCTGATTTCGGCGACCTATCCGCTGGAGCGCGGCCTCGCCGCTTTTCAGGCTGCCGCCACTTCCACCAACTTCAAGGTTCTGTTGAAAATTTCTTGAGGGCTGGGACCGATCCGGTATCCGCGCCGATGGCCACTGTGAACCGCATCCGCCACTCGCGCCAATCACGTTCCGGCGCCCCCATCATCGTTGGCATCGACACCGGCGGGACGTTCACCGATCTGGTCGCGTTGAGGGACGGGCAGGTGCGCGTCCACAAGGTGCTTTCGACGCCGCACGATCCGGCCGCCGCGGTTCTGGCTGGACTTAAAGAATTACTTGAAGGCATGCCCGCGGACGTGGTCACCTACGGCTCGACCGTGGCGACCAACGCGTTGCTCGAAGGCAAGGGCGCCAAGGTCGCGATTTTCACCGACCGTGGTTTTGAGGACCTGATCGAGATTGGCCGGCAAAATCGCTCGGAGCTGTACGCGCTAGCGCCCGAACGTCCCGAACCGCTGGTCGCGCGCGGCATGCGTTTCGGTACCGGTGGCCGCACCTATTTCGACGGCACGGTCGCCGAACCGCTCAGCCGGCGTGAGCTCGCGCGCATCCGAAGCATCGCCGCGCGAAGTGGCGCCGACGCGTTCGCGGTATGTCTGCTTCATTCGTACGCGAATCCGAAGAGCGAGCGCCAAATTGCACGGGCCTTGGCGCCGTTTCGTCGTACGCTCTCCGTTTCACATCGGATTCTCGCCGAGTATCGCGAGTTCGAACGGCTCTCGACCACCGTCGTAAACGCCTATGTCGCACCGCGCATGGTGGCGCATCTGGGCAACCTCGGCCGTAATCTCGGCGCCGCGCGCCTGCGCGTGATGCAGTCCAACGGCAGTGCGGTCGCCGCCGCGCTCGCGCGCGAGGAACCGGTGCGCACCATCCTGTCGGGGCCTGCGGCCGGCGTGGTCGGAGCGGCGGCGTTGGTACGGGCGATGGGGGTCGATCGCTTTATCACATTCGACATGGGCGGCACCTCGACTGACGTGTCTTTGTTCGACGGCCGCGTCCGTATCCGCACGCTGAGCCATCCCAACGGTTACGCCGTGCGCACGCCGGTTATCGACATCCATACGGTGGGAGCGGGCGGCGGTTCCATAGCGTCGGTCGACGCCGGCGGTTCGTTGCGAGTCGGTCCCGAAAGTGCGGGCGCCGATCCGGGTCCCGCCTGTTACGGACACGGCGACTCGCCCACCGTGACCGACGCCGATTTGGTTGCGGGCCGGCTGGTCGCCGAAAATTTTCTCGGCGGCCGCATGAAGCTTCATCCGCAGCGCGCGGCGAAGGCGATTGATGCGCTCGGCCGTGCGATAAAGTCCGCCGCGCTGACGGCGGCGCGCGGAGTTATCCGCGTGGTCAACGCCAACATGGAGCGGGCGATTCGCGTGATCACGGTCGAGCGCGGTTTCGACCCGCGCGATTTCGCGCTGCTCGCGTTCGGCGGCGCCGGCCCGATGCATGCGTCGGAGCTTGCACTCGATTTGGGCATTCGCCATATCGTGCTGCCGCGCAATCCGGGACTGCTGTGCGCATGGGGCGCGGTGGGCGCGCCGCTCGGCCGCGAATATTCGTTAACCGTGCGCGAGCCCGCGACTGATCTGCGGCGGCTCATCACGCGGGCGCGGCCGATGGTCGTGCGGGCGCGCAAGGAACTCGTCGCCCATGGCGCGCGGCTGTCGGAAATTCGCAATGAACTACGCGCCGATCTACGTTACCGCGGCCAGTCCTACGAGATCGAGGTCCAGCTAAGCCCACGTTTCGTCACCGATTTCCACGAGGCTCATCGCCGCACGTTCGGCCACTCAGCGCCCGGCGCGGCGGTCGAGGTCGTCAATATTCGTCTGCGCGCGGAAGCCCAGGGGCCCACCGCCATCGCGGCCAGAATCGCACCTGCGAGTGCGAAGCCCGCGCCGCTCAATCGGATGAGTGTGTTGGTCGGCGCTGCGCGGCGCGAGGTTCCGGTTTACGCGCGCGATGATATCGGCGGTGGCGCACGGCTCACGGGCCCATTGATCGTGGCCGAACTCAGTGCGACCGCCTACGTCGCACCCGAGTTCGCGCTCCGATGCGACGATTTCGGCAACTTGCACCTGGAGGCGCGATGAAGCTCGACCCGGTAACGCTGGCCGTGATGAACAACCGGCTCGCCGCCATCGCGGACGAAATGGGCGTGGTGCTGGGCCAGACCGGTTTTTCGCCCAACATCAAGGAGCGGCGCGACTATTCATGCGCGCTGTTCGACCATCGCGGCGAATTGGTGGCGCAGGCGGCGCACATTCCCGTTCATCTGGGTTCGACACCGCTCTCGGTGCGCGCCGCGATCGAACGGCTGGAACTGGACCCCGGCGACGTCGCCATCGTCAACGATCCGTTCGCCGGTGGTACTCATTTGCCTGACGTGACGGCGGTCGCGCCGATCTTCCTGGAGGGCGAGCGTCGTCCCTTCGCATACGCGGCCAACCGCGCCCATCACGCGGATATCGGCGGCATGGCGCCCGGCTCGATGGCATTGTCGACCGAAATCTACCAGGAGGGCTTCCGCCTGCCACCGGTCAAGCTGATGGTTGGCGGCGAGCCGGCGCGCGATGTCTTTGAATTGTTTCTTGCGAACACGCGCGTACGCGAGGAACGCGAAGGCGACTTGCGCGCGCAGGTGGGTGCGCTCAGCGTTGGCATCGACCGTTTGCGCGCGCTGGTCGCCACGACTGGGCGCGGCGCCGTCGCTGACGCGATGGATGGACTCAAGCACTACGCCGACCGCCTGATGCGCGCGACTTTGCGCAAGCTCAAGCCCGGCGTTTACCGCGCCGAAGATGCGCTCGACGACGACGGTGTCGGCACCGGGCCGATTCCGCTCAGAGTCGCGATTCGCATCCGCGGCGGTACGGCGCTGGTTGACTTCACCGGCTCTTCGCCGCAGGTGCGCGGATCGGTCAACGCCAACTACGCGATCACGCTTTCGGCCACCTTTTACGTGATGAAGTGCCTGGCGGCCGAGGCGGTGCCGGCCAATGAAGGTCTGATGCGGCCAATCAAGCTGGTCGCGCCCGAAGGCTCGATCGTCAACGCGCTTGCGCCCGCCGCTGTGGCTGGCGGCAACGTCAAGACCTCGCAGCGGATTGTCGACGTGCTGTTCCGCGCGCTTGCCAAAGCCGCGCCCGATCGCATACCGGCGGCGAGTTCCGGCTCGATGTCGAATCTCACCATCGGCGGCTATGACATCTTCCGATCGCGCTATTTTTCTTACTACGAAACCATCGCCGGCGGCGCCGGCGCCGCGCCGGGGCATCCGGGAGCTTCGGGCTTGCACACTCACATGACCAATACGCTCAACACGCCGATCGAGGCGCTGGAAGCGTACTACCCGATGCGCATCACGGAGTATCGGGTGCGCCGCGGGTCGGGCGGCCGCGGGCGCGACAACGGCGGCGACGGACTGGTGCGCGAACTCGAATGCCTGGTCGATTCGACCGTAAGCCTGCTCACCGAACGGCGCGTGATTGCGCCGTGGGGATTAAACGGCGGCGGCGATGGCGCGACGGGAGTGAATTACCTCGTCCGCAACAACGGCAAACGTACCAAGCTGCCCGGCAAGACCAACGTGCGGGTCACGGCCGGCGACCATATCAGAGTCGAAACGCCTGGGGGCGGCGCCTTCGGCCGTTCCACCCGGCGCTAGTACCGCGTTGAGAAGGTCGCGAAATCGGGAAGTCCCCTCGGCTACGGTTTCAACGGCGGACTAAATCACCTTGGCTTCGCGCAGGCGCGCACGCGCGGCGGTGTCGATACCCAGTTCTTCGAGAATTTCGTCGTTATGCTCGCCGAGCTTGGCGGCGCGCTTGCGAATCCGGGTCGGCGTGCGCGAGAACTTCGCCGCCGGTCCGGTGATCGGCACTGTGACGCCGTCCTCCTGCTCGGTCGGCTGCAGCATATCGCGCTCCAGCACCAATGGATCGCGCGCGCTCTCGCCGTAGGTGCGGACCGGCGCGGCAGGAATTCCCGCCTGTGCACAAGCCGCTAACACTTCGCCCGCGGTCAGGCCCGCACACCACTCGGCAACCATCCCGTTGCACTCCTGGCGCCGTGCCACGCGCGCGGCAGCGGTTGCGAAGTAGTGGCTCTCGGCGAGTTCGGGATGCTTCATCAGATGCGCCAACACTTTCCAGTGCGAATCGAGCAGGATGGCGACCATGACCTGCGTTCCGTCGCGGCACTTGAAGACCTCGATCGGAGCCGTGAAGAGCGAATCATTACCCATGCGCTGGAGCGGATGGCCGATCGCGCCCAGTGTCAGAAAACCATTTGATTGGAATAGCGCGGCGTCGAGCAGCGAAACATCTATATGCTGGCCCTCGCCGCAGCGGTCGCGATGACGCAGTGCGGCGAGTGCGCTCAGCGCGCCATGCAAGCCCGCAAGATCGTCGCACAGGTAAGTCGCGCAACGCGTCGGGGTGCCATCGACCGCGCCGTTGAGTGACATGAAACCGCTCGCCGCTTCGGCCAACGGATCATACCCGACGCGGTCGTGGCCCGGTCCGAACTGGCCGAAGCCGCTAATCGACACGTAGATGATGTCCGGCTTGACAGCGCGGCAATGCTCATAACCGATGCCCCATTTGTCGAAGGTGCCGGGACGGAAGTTCTGCACCAAGACGTCGGAGCGGGCGGCGAGCTTGAGAAAGATATCGCGGCCCTGCTCGCGCCTCAGATCGAGCGTGAGGCTGCGCTTGTTGCGGTTAACGGTCGCATGCAGAAAGCTGATGCGGTTTTGCGCGCCGGTCAGAAACGGCGGCATCTTGCGCGAGACCTCGCCGTCGAGCGCCTCGACCTTGATAACGTCGGCGCCAAGGTCGGCGAACATGCACGCGCACATCGGCCCAGCCCAACTGGTGGTCGCCTCCAGCACCCGTACGCCCGCAAGCGGTCCGCTAAGGTCGCGCCGCGCCTCACGGTAGAAATCCGATTTGTTCATTACGGCCTCCCAACCCGCGCATCCGATGCGCCGCCAGGTCATCGATATGGCGTAAATCTAGTCCCGCACGCCGGTCGCTGACAAATAAGAAGTGGCCATGCGGCGTGGTCACGACTAACCTCTAGCTGCGCGGAACGCACATCCACGATGGCTGAAGCTCAATTCTGGATTGGAATTCACGGCGTTATTGCCGAGAGTGGGCGTCTGTTGGTGCTCAAACGGGCACCGCGCATGACCTACCGGCCGGGCAATTGGGATCTGCCCGGCGGCCATCTGGCGGTCAACGAAAACTTCGATGAATGCCTGCTGCGGGAGATTGACGAGGAGACCGGACTCGAAGTCGAAATCGAGCGGATGCTCGGACTTAACAAGATGCCTAACCGGCCTTACGTGCAGGCGCTGTACGCATGCCGGCCGCTGGGGGCGCGCCGCGAAATTCGCTTGCAGCCGTGGGAGCATGTCGAGGCGCGCTGGCTGACGCTCGATGAACTGGCCGCAATCGAAAGCCGCATTCCGTACCTCGACGCGATCCTGACGCGCGGCCTGCTCGACTACCTGAAGTAGGAATTCTGTCGTTAGCACGGCATCAGACGCCGACAGGAGCTACTTCCCGCGCAGATCAGGCGGGGCGCACGCTATGCGCGATCGCGGCGAGGTCGGCGAGCGTTCGTGGCGCGTGTCCAAGATCGGGCGCGACCAGTATCCGCGTATCTGGCGGCACCAC
>JBOHWJ010000297.1:0-6352 GCA_050736495.1 Binataceae bacterium (SeqCode)
GCGATGGTTCGGCGGCTTGGTCGCGGCTTCGACCAGCTTGGCCACGATATGCGCGGGCGTGGCCTCATCGGGATTTCCCATGCCGAAGTCGATAATATCCTCACCCTCGCGCCGCGCCTTCAGACACAGTTCGCCGATCGCGTTGAAAACGTAAGGTGGGAGCCGCTTTATTCTGGGGAAATCCATTGTGCGCCGTGCAAGCTTGCGGGCGCGGCCAGTCCGCACCCGTGAGCTTATTTTGTAACCGACAGCGCGTCCCGCCGCTAGTGGCTTGCGCCGCGCTGTCGCAAACCGGCTAGCGGCTGAGCGCCTCCCAGTTGACGCAGTTGTGCGGAGCCTGTCCCGCCAGGATACGCACGATGTTGGCGACGACGCCGCGTGCGATGCCGCGGTAGGAGACGTCGGTGACGCCGGCGACGTGAGCCGTCGCCAAAATATCGGAGCGCCCGAGTAATGGCGAGGCGGGGTCGAGCGGTTCCTGCTCGAAGACGTCCAGCCCCGCACCCATCAGTTGTCCTTTCGAGAGCGCGCGCAACAGCGCGGCATGGCTCATCAGGCCGCCGCGGCCGGCGTTGATGATGCAGGCCTGCGGCGGCATCAGCGCAATTGCGCGCTCGTCGATCAGCATGCGGGTCTGCTCGTTCATCGGCACGCATAGGAAAACATAGTCGCTTTGTTGCAGCAGGTCAGGGAGCCGGTCAGCGCCACCGATCCATTCCAAGCCCAAGCGCTCGGCGAGCGCGGCATCCGGACGGCGTTTCAACCCCAGAATGCGCATGCCGAAGGGCCGCAGGCGTGTCGCCAAGGCTTCGCCGATACCGCCCAGGCCGACAATGCCTGCGGTACGGCCCATCAGGGCGCGGCCAATCGGCGCGCCCCATGCGGTTCCGGCTTGTATGATGCGCTGCGCCGCCGGCAGGCGCCGACTCACCGCGATAGCCGCCATCACGCACCATTCGGCGACCGACTCGGCGTTGCCGGTACCCGCACTCGGCACATTGGCGACGGCGATATTTCGCATCGTAGCCGCCGCAACATCGACGCCTTCAAGTCCCGCGCCCCATTGCTGAATCAGGCGCAGGCCATCAATGCGATCCATGATGTCGCCGTCGATACGGGACATCGCCGGAATGAGCATTTCGGCGGCCGCGCCACGTTCCCGCAATACCGCCGGGGCGATCATCTCAAGCACGGCCTCGGGTAGCGCTTCGCTCAAATAGTCGCGTAGTGCCGTAAAGCCAGTTCCCGCCACGACCACAGTGGGCGCGGGCATATGAATTCAGACGCGGAACGCGCGGCTACTTGCCGGCGGATTCTCCGGCCGCGCTCTTTACCATCGTTTGCAATTCGCCAGTCTCGTAGAGTTCGCGCACGATATCGCATCCGCCGACGAACTTGCCGTCGATGTAGACCTGGGGAATAGTGGGCCAGTTGCTGTAGAGCTTGACGGCGTCACGTATCTCGGGGTCGCCTAACACGTCGCAGGTTTCGTAGGGCACGCCGAGTTCCTCAAACACCTGAATGGTCGCCGCGGAAAATCCGCATTGCGGAAAGCTACGGGTACCCTTCATGAAAATCATGATCTTGTTGGCGGTAATCGCCGATTGAATATTGTCAATCGCGTTCGACATCGAACCTCTACCTCCGATTCTGGTACTGCGCGGACGTCAGGGTCTTGAGGCTGAGCGCGTGCACGCGCACACGCATCGCGTCACCCAACACACCGTAAACGACCTGATGTCTCTCGACCAGTCCTTTGCCCTCGAATTTATCGCTCACGATGAGCGCGTCAAAATGGTCGCCGCCGCCGGTCGTGTCGCGCACTTCGACATGGGCGTCGGGCAGGCCGCGCTCGATCATCTGTTGCAGTTCCATGGCATTCATCGAGGCCTATATTAGCGTGCGGATACCAACAGATGCCACCTGCTGGGCGCGCTCAAGGCGGCGCAGGCGAGAGGCAGCCGCAAGGCGTAAACCCGGTGGCGCATCTCGCCCGAAAGCCGCCGTTCAGGCCGCGCGCCGCGTGGCACTTTCCAGCGAATGGCTGCGCATGCCGTCGATACTCCAGCCGCCAGGGCCATGGGCCACAAGCATCAGCAGCCCGCCCAGGATTGAAATATTTTTCAAGTACATCGTCTGCTGAATTATCGCGGCCTGAACCTGATGATTAAGGATGGCCTCACGATACCCGGCAACGTGGAAAATGAGCGTTACCGGGATGAACCACAAAAAGACAAGCAGCGCGGCCCAGCGTGCCTGATAGCCGATGACTACCAGAATGCCGCAACCTAATTCGATCAGGATTGTGACCACCAAGGCGACGTGCACAATCGGAATTCCATGCGCAGCCATCATCTTCATAGTTCCCGCGGGCCCGGTCAGTTTGCCAAAGCCGGACAGCAGGAAAATCACTACCAACAGGATGCGGCCGACCAAAGCTCCAAGATTGCGCAATCCATCCATGGATCACCTCGCGCCCCGCGGCGGTTGGGTTTGGGTGCCGCCGTCGTGCCAGACAAACACCTGCTCGGCTGTGCTTATATCCGCGCTGCGGAATTATCAACACTCAGTGCGCATAGCTATGGCTATTTGCGGAGGCCGCAGCGGCGGCGGCTTTGTGCTTCGCCGCGCCCATCGGCGCGTGGCGCCCTGGAGCATGCGCGTGGCCATGCACCTGGCCGGCCGGCGCTGGCGCGGGCGGCGGCAGGCCGCGTCTTTGCCGCAACTCCTCTCGCGCATCCTTTTTGTCGTCGTATTCGGCGCCGCGGCCATTGTAATGGGCAACCCATCGCTGCGCCGATGGTTCGTCCATATGGCAGAGTAAGGGAATATGGGGGTATTGCAGACATAGCGGTGGCTGATTCTTGCGCCGCACCGCCGCCTTGGCGCCGTTGGCTGGCCTTATCTTGGCGTTGGAGTTGCCATCGCCGGCCGCGCCGCCCGAAACAATTGCGAAGGTCGAGACGATGCGCGGTGACAGACGGCCGCATTCCGGGCACGCATGACGCCGCCTGGCCGCGCCGACCGGCGCGATCACTTCGAACGTCAACTCACATTTCATGCAATGGCATTCGTAAATTGGCATAGTTCACTTGCAATAGCGACGCGGATCGGCGTGAAGCGCCGCGGTCCACGACTGGCTATTCGGTGGCCGTGGCGGCGCATGGGCAAACGCGGCCCAAGTCCTCGGATTTTGGCTAATCCGGACGCAATCAGCCGAAGTTCACGCCGTAAAAGTGTGCCGGATTGGTCCGCATCAAGCGATCGCCAACTTCCGCCGGAAATTGCTCAAGCTTTTCCCGCAATTCCGCGAGCGCGCCCGGAAACAGGCAGTCGAAGTGCGGATAATCCGCGCCCCACAGAATATTTTTGCAGAGTCCATGACTGACTACGTATGCGAGTGTGCTTTCATCAGCGTCGTATGCGACAAAACATTGCCGGCGAAAATACTCACTCGGCTTGTCCTTCATCCACGGCACCAGCTTGCCCAGCTTCTCATAATGGCCGTCGAGCCGATCGAGCCAATAGAGCATCCAGCCTGAACCCGCTTCGAGGAACGACACGCGGAGCTTGGGATACTTCGCCAGCACGCCGCCGCAGATAATGTCCATCGAAGCCATCTCCTGCTCCAGCGGATGGCAGATGATGTGGCTGAAGAAGAGGTCGCGATTCGGATAGCGATCGTTGGCGACGCTTGGGACTGTGTCGATCGCGAAACTGCCGTGGACTGAGACCGCCAGGTCTAGATCCGCGGCGGTTGCCCAGAAGCGGTCGTAGGCGGGATCATTGAGCCGGCGGCCGTTATAGGGCGTGGGCCGAATCGTCGCGGCGCAAAGACCGGCTTCCTTGATGTGCGCGAGCTCGCGCACCGCCAAGTCGACGTCCTGCAACGGTACGGTGCCAGCCGCGAACAGGCGGCGCGGCGCGGTCTTGCAGAAATCGGCGACCCAGCGATTGTAAGCGTCACATGTTATCGCGGCCACCTGGTGGTCGCTAATCCCGGCGTAGAGCAGCCCGATGGTTGGATAAAGTACCGTGGCGGTGAGTCCTTCGGCATCGAGCACCTCGACCCGCGCCTTGGGTTCTTTGGCCCCGGACGGCACCTCGTCCCACGTTGTGCGGACGGTCTTGTCGAGATCGGTCAGGCCGTTCGGTATCGACGCGGCGGCGATTGGCAGCTCGTCGAACACGCGCCCCTCGATTTTCATGTAGGCGATACCGTCGCGCCCCTCGACGACCCGCGGAACCTGGTCGCGGTACTTCGCCGCGACGTATTGGTCGGCGATTTCATTGGGCTCGAGCAGATGGGAGTCGGAATCGACGTAAACGCCCATGTTTCAGGACCTCCAGTAGGACCTCCAGAATGAACAGCGCGCGCGACCGCCGCCAATCCAACTGTAGTGTGCTTACGCCATTTTATTTAGCGATTGCAAGGTGGAATTCGCTGTTCCTGAAGCCTCCATTGGTGGAATGCTCCCGCCGGTCCCCCACGGGGCCGCGGCGAAGGTTAACGCGCCGGCGAGTTCATCAGGCTGGATCTCGCTCATCCGGAAGCTCGCTTGCTTACCCGGAAGGCCACAACTATCGTGTCGTTTACCCGCTTCGGAATGGAGATTCCATATGCCGCTTTGGAAACCCGATCAGACATTTTATCCGTCGCCGCGGATGGCGATGGAGGCGCCGCGCGAGAAACTGGCGTACGTTGCCGCGTTCGATCCCGCCTTCGGCAAGGGTGGGCGCCATGACTCCATCTGCGTGCTCGATGTGGACCCCGCTTCGAGCAGTTACAGCCAGGTCGTCGGCCGCGTCGAGATGCCGGGCACCGGCGACGAGTTGCATCACTTTGGCTGGAACGCGTGCAGCGCCGCGCTCTGTCCCTACGCGCCGCATCCGCACGTCGAGCGGCGCTATCTGGTCGTGCCGGGCCTGCGGTCATCGCGTATTCATATCATCGACACCAAGCCCGACCCGCGTAATCCGCAAATCGTCAAGGTGATCGAGCCCGAAGAGATCTCCAGGCGCACCGGCTACAGCCGCCCGCATACGATCCATTGCGGTCCTGACGCCATTTACGTCAGCGCGCTCGGCGCTCCCAACGGCGACGGGCCGGGCGGACTGTTCCTGCTTGACCATGAGAGCTTCGACGTGCTTGGCCGTTGGGAGGTCGATCGCGGTCCGCAATATCTCGCCTACGATTTCTGGTGGCATCTCGGCTACGACCTCGCGGTTACCAGCGAATGGGGCACGCCCAACATGATCGAGCATGGCGTGCAGCCGGATCTGCTGCTGAGTAACAAGTACGGCCATGCGATTCATCTGTGGGATTTGCGCAAGCGGCGTCATCAGCAGTCGCTCCAACTCGGCGCCGAAAACCAGATGGCGCTGGAGCTGCGCCCGGCGCACGATCCGACGAAGGCCTATGGTTTCCTCGGCGTCGTCATCTCGACCAAAAACCTGGGCGCGTCAATCTGGTTGTGGCATCGTTCCAACGGCGAATGGGCAATTCAAAAAGTGATCGAGGTGCCGGCCGAACCGGCCGAACCCGATCAGTTGCCGCCCGCGCTCAAACCATTTAAGGCGGTACCGCCGCTGATTACCGATATCAATCTTAGCCTCGACGATCGCTTCCTCTATATCGCCTGCTTCGGCACGGGTGACCTGCTGCGGTACGACGTGAGCGACCCCTTCAAGCCCAAACTCAGCGGCAAGGTTCGCCTCGGCGGTATCGTCTCGCACGCGCCGCATCCGAAGGCGGGAGCGCTCAACGGCGGGTCGCAGATGCTCGAACTTTCGCGCGACGGCCGCCGCGTTTACTTGAGCAATTCGCTCTACGGCGCATGGGACGAGCAGTTCTACCCCGAGGGCGTGCGCGGATGGGTCACGGTGGTCAATTGCGGAACGAACGGCGGGCTTACGCTCGACCCTGAATTTTTCGTCCCGTTCGAGGGCGAACGCGCGCACCAGATTCGGCTCGAAGGCGGAGATACGTCCTCCGATTCGTACTGCTATCCGTGACCGGGGCGTGGCCGTGGATAGCCGTCGCGTTGTTGGGCGCCTATCACGGTATCGACCCCTCGATGGGGTGGTTGTTCGCGGTCGGTCTCGGTCTGCAGGAGCATCGGCGCGCCAAGGTCGTGCAAGCGCTGTTCCCTATAGCTGTCGGCCATTTCATTTCGATCGCGTTCGTCGTCGCGCTCATCGGCGGCTTGATGGCGGGCGCGTCGGACCTCCTGCGCCCCATCGGCGCCGCTATCCTGATTCTTTTCGGCATTTTTCGCTTCCTGCGCCCACGGGCGCATCCGCGGTGGGTGGCGATGCGCGTCAAGCCGCATGAATTGGCGACCTGGTCGTT
>JBOHWJ010000298.1:0-5893 GCA_050736495.1 Binataceae bacterium (SeqCode)
GGTTGCGAACGCTACGCAAGAAAAACGCCGCTGTCGTGCTTTCCACCCAAAGTTTGGTTGAAGTCGCCAACTCCCAACAGCGCGACGTGATTCTCGAGTCGTGCCCGACGAAAATTCTGCTACCCAATCCAGAGGCACAGAATCCCGTTACTGCCGATCTATATCGCAAGTTCGGCCTGACCAGCAGGCAGATCGAAATGCTCTCGCTCGCCGTACCGAAACGCCAGTACTACTACCTTTCCTCCGCCGGGCGGCGCCTCTTCGATTTGGCGCTCGGAGAGGCCACCTTGGCTTTCATCGGCGCGGGATCGAAGCGAGACATCCTTCAGGCGCGTCAGCTGATTGCTAAACATCGAGATCGCTGGGCGAGCGAATGGCTGCGCCTCCGAGGATTGGACGACTGGGCGGAATATTGGGAAGGCCGCGATGCCAGACACCACCCACCATCCACCGAAATTCTCTCTATCAACGCAAACGGAAAGCTCGCCAAGGAGGAACTCCGATGGCACGACGCGTAGCGGTGGTAGCGCTAGTCGTTCTTCTCCTCGCACCTCTGTCGGCACGTGCGCAGTTCGGAGGAGGAACTCAGATAGTCTTCGACCCGAGCATGTTCGCTCGGCAACTTCAGCAGCTCCAGCAAGAGACTCAAACCGTCCTCACTGAAGCGCAGCAACTCCAATACATGATCAGGAACACCACCGGCGGATACGCCGGTGTGTGGCAATCAAGCCAGTCGATGCTCGACGAACTGGGAGGGATCATCCAGCAGCAGGGCGGACTTTCGTACACGCTCACCAACCTGCAGTCACAGTTCCAGCAACAATTTCCCGGCTACACCGTGCCATCCAATCCGGACCAGCAGGAAGCCAAGAACATCGCGACCACCCTGAACACTCTCAATGGGACTCTGGCGGCGGCCCAATCGCAAGCGCAAAATTTTGCCAACGAGCAGGCCCAATTCGGCGAGCTTGAAGCTATGAACAAAACCGCTGCGGGAAATCTGCAGGCAATCGAGGTGGGCAACGAAATCGCCTTGCAGCAGGTGCAGCAAATTCAGCTGCTGAGACAGTTGGTTGTCGCCATGATCAACGCGCAGAACGTCGTCGCTGCCAATGCAGTCAATCGCGCCGCGGCCGAGGATGCCAGCGCAGCGCCGCGTAATTGGGTATTGCCTAGCAGAAATAACAGCGTTCCAGAAAAATCAGCGATTAGAGTCAAACGATTGCTCAGCGTTACGGAAGTGGAGCGACCGCAGGGCAGCCAGACTGAGTGCGCGCCTCGCGGAGGCTGATATGGCCCCGCCGACCCGTGGCTCTACCAATCCGGATTTCGATTGCGCCGAAGATCTGATTGCGATGGCCACTGAGCAAGTGATTCGTTCGTTCGGACTGACATCGCATTGAATCTAGTTTGCGCAAAAGCCTCGGCCAGCCACATCAGGAGCTTCCGGTTTTGCGTTTCGAGGGCGCCGGCGCCGGGTCGGCGAACCACTGGTCTTTCGGCACGACCTTGGGCGTGGCAGGATCGGCGACGTAGGACGGGGTCATGATCTGTACTTCGTGTTCATTGAACACGTCGAGTATGTTCCGATGCAAGTCCGTGTAGATCTGGTACATGTCCAACGGTTTGTCGCAGTAAACGTTGAGTTCGTAAGATACAGCAAACTCGTTCAGCGATTTTTGTAGGATAAAAGGCGGCGGCTCGTGCCGCAGTCCAGGCGTGCGCTCGGCAGCCATTAGCAGCATCGACTCCACCTACCGCCACGGAGTCTCGTAACCGATTCCCACGGTGGTATGAAGAATCAGTCCGCGCTCCCGCGCCAGTGAACTGTAGTTGGTGACGTTGCTGTTCAGGATCAGAGAATTGGGTATCACCAGTTCCTCGTTCTTGGCCGAACGCAAACGAGTGACCATCAGACCTACCTCGGTCACGTCGCCGATCACCTCGCCAACCTTGATGCGATCGCCGGGACGAAACGCACGCCGGTAGGTCATCGTGTAGCCAGCGATAAGGTTCGCAAGAAAAGACGAGGAACCGAGCGAGAAGAGCACGCCGATAAAGATGGTTACACCCTTGAATGCTGGCGTCTCAGACCCGGGTATGTACGGATAGGAAACCACCACCGCGAAGGCGATTATGAACACCCTGAAGATATTGTAGGTTGAATCGGACCATTCAGGATCGAATCCCGAAACCTTGAATCTTTCCTCCTTGATGGCTGTAAAGGCGAGTCGAGCCATTTTGAGCACGTAGCGCGCCGCGAAGACAATAAGCGCTATCAGCAGCAGCTTCGGCGCGGTGCTTGCCAGTTCGCCCAGCAATAAGAGCAAGGGCGCGATTGTAAGCATCCGAAAATTTTCTGCGTAACCGCGCGTCCAGGGAAAGAGAGAGAGTACGAAATGCAAGTAAAACAGTACCAGCGACAACGCGATGAGCAAGCTCAGTAGCGTGAAGCCCATCCGAACCACCCGCCAGATCGACGCCGCGCTGACGAGTCGCAAGGACTTGGTCTCAATTTTTTCGATTGCCGCTTGGCACTTGCGCTCGAAACGCTTCGCAGCCCATCGCGTGCTACGCAACATGACAAAAAGCAAAAGGACGAGGGCCAAAGTGGAACCGGCAGCCGCGAACGTGTCAGGCAGCAGATGCGCGAGGGTGCGTTCCGCGCGGTAATCCACGACCGCGCTCTTGATTCTCTTAAGGTGGAGCTGGGCGAGGACCGGGCGCGTGATGCCCGGTCCTTCGATTCGGGCGTCGGCGTCAATCACCCCCATTATGAGCCGGTCGCCAGCGAGGATGTCGGTCAAATGGTCGCTCTCGACAAGGTGAAGCGAATCGGCGGCTTGTGATCGGTCCGCCGCAAAGTCCTTGATTCGGCCCGCGAGCACCTGTGCGCGCTGCTCGGCAGGATATGAGGTTGCGCCTCGGACCCGAAACAGTACGTGACCGTCAATTGTGACGGGCGCGGTGCGCACGGGCTTTTCGGACACTAGCCAGGTTTCATCGTTGCCGCCTTGCTGCCCTATCGACTGGCCCGGGTGCAACGCCGCGGCCATCATTATCGGCAGCAGAATCAGAAATTGCTGCAGGCGGCCGATCCGGATCACATCGATACCTGACGCGAAATGCTCTTCTCGAGTTCCTGCTTTAGCCGGTTTTCAAGCCAAGATTTATCCCGGAATTTCCATTTCGAATCGCGACTCAGACTCACACCGGGTTTGCAAAGGTAAAGTTCGACCCGGTTTGAGGCGTATCATGCGAAGGACCCTCGGACTGGTCACTTTGAACGCGACCCAAAACCGAATCAACTCTCTTTGTTGAGCGAAAAGGGCGAGCCCCTGCGCATGCGCAATAACGACTTGATCGCCGACCTTGATGCGTTTGAGGTATTCCGGATTCGTCACCATGATGGTCTCAAGGCTACCGTCAGATCCCTTAAGTGTGAACTCTTGATTCGCGTCGTCGATTCGCTCGACCGACGCGACAATCGTGCGCTTAGCCTTGTGAGCTTTGCGGGGCGTGCCGCCGATAATTCCTTCTTTCAGGGAGAGAACCGGAACTGACTCTCCTGACCTTGTCCTGCCAATCTGACCACCCTCGAAGTATTGAATCACCACGCGATCGCCCCTCATGACCCCCCAATCCCGAATAGGACCCCCACCCGGCTCGCACAGCTTCCGCCAGAGCGCCTGGACCGCCGAGCCCGGTACCTGCGTGAGGCGCATCATCAACACGCGGGAGTGTAGGCCTCGGACAGCTCCAGTGATCAGTGGACGATCGCATCGACCTCACGGGCCACACTCTCGTTGCGCGACGTTATATCCGCAGCTTTTTTCCAGTCAATAGCGTGTTGGAGGTTGTTCGCGGCGGCAAACTCACGGACAAATTGCAGTGGATCCCTGTTCTTCCTTTTGTATGGGTCGCGATGCGCTTCGAGAAAGATTCGGCCGTCCGGGAGTTGCGCCAACAACAGAGGTTCGTAAACAATTTCGCCCGGCTGGCCTACTTTCACCTGCCGAAACAGCACGCTGGCGTCCTCGGGATGCATCCGGATGCATCCCCGGCTCTGAAAGTCATAGATCGAGAGTGGCGCATTGGTGCCATGAATCCCGTACGATGCGAAACTTAGCCCGATCCAATAGCCGCCCAAGGGATTGTCGGGACCGGGCGGTACCGTCTTCTTGACCACTTTGCCTGCCCGCGCTCGCTCTTCTTAAATAGATTTCGGTACGTACCAGGTCGGGTTCTCGCGCATCTGAACAACTGAGAAGACGCCGATCGGCGTCGCAAAGGCCGCTTTACCTGGGCCGATCGGATAATTGCTTTCGACCACGCCGTCCCTCAGAAGAAAGAGCTTTCGCTGTGGCAGATTGATCAGAATACCGTCCTGCAAATCGGCCGGAACGACGTGGCGGTTGTCGATGTTAAGCACCTGCCCCGGCTTTAACGGCATCTTGGGCTTGAGGCCATTCATCGCGGCGAGCGTCGCGCTTTCTATGCCATTGCGAGCGCCAATACTGACCAAACTGTCGCCGGCCTTAACCCTATACTCGTACGCGCTTCCAACTATGACATGCGCCAGCGGCGGCAACTCTTGCGCGTTCGCGTAGGCACTGAGGTTTGCAGATGCACCGAGGCAGGCGGCGAGCGTCAAGAACAGTCTCATTCTAAGCCGGGTCATCTAAGACTCCATTCGCCCGTCGGGTTTCCTCAATTTTCGCCTGACTGAGTTGTCGCGTATCAGAAAGCCTTCAGTGGAGGCGCCGGTTTCGCGCCAAAGCTAACGGCGAGTTTGAACCAAACCGTATCGCCATTGAGCCGGTTTGCGTGCCGATTTCCGGCAGCCACTTCACTTCGGCGGCCAGATCGGCGTCTCCGATTTCGTAGGCATAGGAAAGCACGGGACCGATGCCCGTGGTCATGCCCTCGAAACCGGCGAGACGCGCTCCGCTGCCACAGTCCTCGGTGATTTGCCGGTAGAAAAACCGGTTCGCGCCAGCGCCGATGAAACCGCCGAACAGCGGCAAATGCTGTGCGATGGTTCCGTCAAGATAGAACTGATCGCCGGTCTGGTAGTTGGTCGTGCCATTCTCGGTGTTGAAATCAAATCCGGTGAACGCGGTGAATTCAAAACCGTACTTGCTGCTTAGGTAGCCGACTGCGGCACCCGGCTCGAAGGTCCAGTAGCTCTTGCCGATGTTCGCCAGCGCGCCTCGCGCAAAACTTCCCGTCGGCGCGTAGACGCCAAATGTCGTTTGCCATTTGAGATCGCCCTGCTCCCAGCCGAACATCAGGGGGAGGAGTTCAATATCGCCGAAGCCGTTGGACGCATCATCGGCCTCGCGACCGAATGTGAAACGCCCTCGCCGCCCGATAGTGAGGAGCACGTTCGCCTTCACATCCAGCCGACGTATGGAACCGCAATCGCTGCCCCGTACTGCCCGTCCAGCAACTTGAATGGCACTTGGCAAAGAAAGGTAGAGGTATCTGCGTAGACCGTGCCTTTAACATTAGCCGTGATTTGCCCGCCGATTACAAAGTCATGCGAAGCGCCGGCTGTGCCATGGTAGTAAGTAAAGGCGTTCAAGTAGGCAAGGGTAGAGGTTTCTCGGTCCGGCGGCAGATCGACAAAGGATGAGGTGGCGCCCGGTTGATAGTGACCGCTGCCGGCTTCTTCCGCGCGGACGGCCCAGGGAGAAGAACCAAAGCCGATCGCGGTCAGCAGGGCACCTAGCAAGGTCAATCGTTTATAGCGGATTCACGACACTGGACCTACTCTCAGTTTACGCACCGCAGTCGCGCCCCGGTTTAGCCAATAAAATTCGTGTTGAGTGCGAGAGCACCGGGGCACGCGACACTCACAGAACCAATCGGGATCAATACGCGCCAGCGC
>JBOHWJ010000299.1:0-4889 GCA_050736495.1 Binataceae bacterium (SeqCode)
CAGGGCGCCGAGCCCGAACAACACCCACACCATTTCCTTGATCCGGCGCAAAAATCCGATCGCGAAGCCAACGTCCGCCGAATACCCAAGCAGGGACAGGATGAGCGCTTTGCCGCCCTCCTGACTGACCAGTTTGGCAGGTATAAGAAAGGTGGCGCGCTCGATCAGAAGACCCAGCGCCTCGACCAGTAGCGCGACCATCCAACTGGCCGGCTGATGCAGCAGCCACAGCAGAATGTAGATTTCTATCGGCCCCATGCTCCACGCAACGAGGTAACACAGGCATGAGAAGAGCAGACGCCAGCGGTGCTCTTCGTAGAAATCGATCAGCAGCACATCGGCCTCGCTGGCCGCCGACTGCACTTCGGGATTGGCCAGTTGCGGCACCTCGAAGCGCGCCGCGATCCTCCATAGGTGGGAGAACGGATGCTTCATCTGGATGAAAAAGAAACCGCCCGCCAATCCCAGCGCAACCACCATCCCGCCCATCACTGGCCAGAACAGGTGATGAACCCGCGCTTCGAATGGAAGCGTTACTGACAGCGCAGCCGCGATAAAGCCGATCTGTCCGAGCGCCTCCGCCAGTGCCGCGACAATCACGGTGGCGAGCCCGATCGCCATGGCGAGCTTGCGCCGCACCATCAGCGCCATCACGAATTGTCCGCCCAGTTGCGCCGATGGCGTTATGTAGTCAACCGCTTCGCCCGAGATGCGAGTGACGAACAATTCGCCGAAGCCGAGATTCTTCGGGCGATTCTCGATGGTGATACGCCATCCGAGCGTATTCGCAAGCCGTGAAACCGACTCGAGCGAGATTGTCAACAACAAGCCCCATCCCGCCAGCTTCACATAGCCGAGGACGTCGTTCAGCCCGAACCGCCGAAGGAACCATACGTAAAAGCCCAGGGCGAGGATTATGATGAGGGTTTCGACTCGGCGCATGAAGCGGGATTCCGTCGATTGACAGGCGCGCGGCGGCTCCGCGCGTCCGCCATTCTTTCAGCGCCAGCGCTGACACGCAAGGCGGTCCGAGAGACGAACAAATGCCGGGCGGCGGCGCCGCCCGGCGAGTTCAGACCTTGAACCTGATATGAATGATGTCGCCGTCGTTCATTACATAGTCCTTGCCCTCGAGCCGCAACTTGCCGGCCTCCTTGACCTTGGCGTCTGAACGCAGGGCGGCGAAATCCTGGTAACTAACGACTTCCGCGCGGATGAAGCCGCGAGCAATATCGCTATGAATACGGCCGGCCGCCTCGAGCGCCGTGGCCCCGCGCCGGAGCGACCACGCATGCGCTTCCGGTTCACCCGCCGTATAGAACGTGAGCAGTCCGAGATGATGGTAGAGCGTCGCGATGAGCCGGTCGCGCGCCGGCGCGGTGAGCCCGGCTTCTTTGAGCAGCTCGCCCTGCCCGTCAGCGTCGAGCTCCCACAATTCGGCTTCAAACGCCGCCGCGAGCGTGAAGACTTCGAGCCCGCGCGCCTTTATCGCGGCCCGTTGATCGGCGGGCAGTTCCGCAACCGCGCCCTCGGCGTCGCAATTGATAACCGCCAGCGCTGGCTTGCGCGAAAGGAATCCGAAACTTGAGAAGGCCTGGACTTCCTGCGCAGTCAATTCGAGCATCCGCAGCGCATGACCCTGTTCGAGACACTTGAGGCATTTGTCCAGCGCACTCTGTTCGAAGTCGATTGGGCCCTTTTCTTTCCTGAGGCGCTCCAGCCTGCGCTCGGCCTGCACGAAGTCGGCGAACACAAGCTCGCTCTCGATTCGCTCGACGGCCTCCACCAACGGCGTCGCGCGGCCGACAAACTCGGGAATCACGAGCAGCAGCGCGTCGAGGTCGCGAATGAGCGGCAACAGGCTCGCGTCAAGCGCCGCGCCCTCTTTCTGCTCCTTGGGATTTGGCGCAAAATCCGCCACAGTCAATTCGACCGGAACTTTCTTCTTCGAGCCGTAAGTCGCTTCAAGAAAATCGAGACGCGGGTCCGCGACTCTGATTTGGCCCAGCCGCGCACGATTCTTTGCGTCGCTCTGACCCGCAATCGGCACAAGCCCGGTCAAAGCATGAAACACGGTCGATTTGCCGACGCCGCGCGCGCCTATGATTGCGGTCTTCAAGATTCACAGTCTCCGAATTTTCAAGCCTTGCACATCATGGATCGTGGCGAAAGTACCGGCTGCGCGCTGTTGGCGGGGGGCTGCGGAACGGTTATGCGATTGCATGCTCATCGTTATTGCTCCACTGCGATTCGCGAAGCCCTCGGTTGTTGCTCCGCCGTCGCGGCATCATCCATTCGCCTGCGTTCGATTCGGTGGTTGACGGCAGTTGAGATTGCACGGGAGTGATGTTAAGCGGGAACGGAACAATCGCCGCCGGCAATCCATCGGATGAGCGTCGACTGTTGCGTCAGGCGAGACCGCAATCGGCAAGAGCAGCGGGAGGGTTCGCACATGCCCAAAGCACCGTCGGACTATCAGACACGCTATCCAATCGATTTTGGCGACATTGACCCCTCCGTTCGTCAAACCGTGGTGCAGCTCTACGCCGCCGACGGCGCTAAGTCGCGCGGATTGTTTTACCTGCCCGCGCATGGCAGACCGCGTACCGCCGTCATCATGGCGCATCCGCGCGCCGATTTCGCTCAGCACTATTCGATTCCGTATTGGGTCGAGGCCGGCTTCGCCGCCTTTGCGCAGAACACGCGCTACATCAACAACGACTCGATGATGTTGCATGAGAACTTGCTACTCGATCTCGCCGCGGGACTTCGTTTCCTGCACGAGGAACAGGGCTTCGAGCACATCGTAATGCTGGGGAATTCGGGCGGCGGCTCGCTCTTCGCGTACTACGACGCCCAAGCACGCACGCCGGCGGGCTCGCGTGTGTCGTCTCCGCCGGGCGGCGGCCCGCCAGATCTTAACAAATTCGAGCTTCCTGCCGCCGATGGCTTCATTATGCTCGCCGCGCATCCAGGGCAAGGCAAAGTCCTGATGGGCTCGCTCGATCCGAGTGTGGTCGACGAGAATGACCCTTACGCGACCGACGCGGCGCTCGACATGTATGACGCGCGCAACGGTTTCAAACCGCTGCCGTCGGAGAGCCGCTACCAGCGCGAATGGCTGACGCTCTACCGCGCGGCACAACGCGCACGCGCCGCACGGATCGACGCTATCGCGCGCCGCTATACGGCCGAATCGCAACACGCGCGCGCAGTGTCGCGCTCGACGGAGTTCGCGGCGGCTTCGCCGGAGTATCGCAATTTCATCCAGCGGCGCGTGATGAACCCGAAAATCATGGTGGTCTATCGCACCCTCGCCAATCCGAACTACCTCGACTTAACGCTTGAGCCGTCCGAGCGCGTCGCCGGCTCGATCTTCGCGCCGCGTCCTGACCTCTTCAACTACCACGCATTCGGGCTTGGCCACGTGGTCACGCCCGACGCGTGGCTGTCGACCTGGTCAGGGCTCAGCTCCTACGCGAACCTCGCGCGCAACCTGCCGAAAGTCGCGGTGCCGACACTGGTGGTCGGCGCGATGGCCGATCAAGACATTTTCGTGGCCGACGTGAAGAGCGAATATGAACAGTCTGGCGCATCGGATAAGCGACTCGAATTCATCGAGGGTGCGGACCATTTCATGCGCGGGGCGGGCGCCATGGCGCATCTCGATCCGCGCCCGCGCCTGATGAGACTGCTGACGGAATGGACGCGCGAGCGTTTTGCGCCCTGATTCACGCAGACACTATCGGGTAGAGAGAGACTCTTGGCGGCGGAAAGACCAGCCTTGGGCGACGGTGACGGAACCGTCTTTAGTGGCGGCTGAGTTCGTGCTAACTAAAAGCGTCCGAAGTCTCCGCGTTGTGCCGGATGCCACCCTAGCTCAGTTGGTAGAGCAGCTGATTCGTAATCAGCAGGTCGTCGGTTCGACTCCGACGGGTGGCTCCAGAAAATCCAGTAAATTCAGATGCTTATGAAGACAGGCGATCCAGCCGATTGTCTGTTTTCGGTCTGTGTCCGTCCTGTGTCCGGATTCGATCGGACAACGGCGATAGAACCTCTCCGTTGACCTGCTGACTGAAAATCAGCAGGTCACAACGTCACATCTACGATTACGCCTTGACTCGATCGCGCGATTCGCAGGCGCGGAAATTGCTGCTGCTCAGAACTCGGCGAGCACGAATTTCACAACGAGTGCTCGACCGCTAGCAGCGAGGCGGCAGCATGGAAGGCAGCGTCTATCTCAAAGCGCGGCAGGAATGGGACGAGCGTTACGCTGATCTGGTTCTTGGCAAACGCAACTGGCAGATCACCGCCTCCGGCATGATCGTCATCACTCTGGTCCTGGCTTTCGGGATGGTCTGGGTCAGCACGCGAAGTAAGTTCGTTCCATACGTCGTGGAAGTAGACAAGCTCGGCTACGCGATCGGCGCGCCCAGCGCGCTCACCGAGAACACCAACCGGATCAGTACCGACCGGATGGTGCGCTACGAGCTGGCGGCTTTCATCCGTAACGCTCGCGAGGTGATCACCGATCCCGCAGCCGAGCAGCAGCTCATTGGGCAAGTGTACAGCCGCGCTCGCGGACCGGCTTACAAGTTTCTCGAGAACTACTATCACGAGAACGACCTCGAACATGATCCGTTCAAGGTCGCTCAACACCAATCTATCAGCGTCCAGATCGATTCGATCCTGCCATTGTCGAAAGCGACGTGGCAGGTGCGATGGACCGAGGAGGCATCGGGCCTCGATGGTTCTCCGATCTCAACGAGTCATTGGGAAGCGACGCTCGACACCATGATCATCTCAGCCACTTCCGACGCATCGATTCTGGATAACCCTCTCGGCTTCTACGTGACTCAGCTCAATTGGACCGAGCAGCGGAGTTAGGA
>JBOHWJ010000300.1:0-10517 GCA_050736495.1 Binataceae bacterium (SeqCode)
TCCTCGAACCGTATCGATGAGAACGCCCATGATTGCGTGGCCTCCTCGCCCTTTTTCGCCGCTTCGACGAACCGCTTCGGTGGCGTCGTTGACGGCGTCAAGTAGAAGATGTATTGAGAATATATCTTTACGTATGGGAGTCAAGGCCTGTGCACCGGGAATCGCAACCTTTTCTTTCGACGGCTTCACCGCGGGGTATCAACGATGAGACCCTGGTTGTTGATCTCACCGATCGCGCGCAGCCGGCGGCAGGAGAAGCTCGGGTGTTCGACGCTTACGACCGCATCATTCCGGGCTGTGCCCTCGAAATTGTCGCGAAACATGCGCCGAACCGGCTCTTTGCCGAATTTCAGGCGCGCTATCGCCTATGCTTTCTCTGGTGGCCGCTCGAAAAGGGTCCGGATATATGGCGCGTGATGGTGGCCAAACCCGCGCCAGCGGCCGCAGCTACCGTTGCGGGCGTGATGGGTGCCGATCACCATCGGCTGCACGAACTCTGGAGAGACTTCATCCGTAGCGTTGAACTGTGCGGGATCGATCAGCTTCGCCGCCGCGCGGCCGAGTTCGTCCTGGGGACGCGCCGCCATATTGAGATCGAGGAAGTCATGCTATTTCCTCTCCTGGAAGCGCAAACTGGACTGTTTAGCTCAGGCCCCACCGCCGTGATGCGTTCGGAGCATCGTCAGATCGAAGCTGTGCTCGACCGCCTCGACGAACTCACTGCCGCACGTGATTGTGCCACTAGCTTGCAAGTCTTCGACGGTGAGCCCGACGATCCGTCCGCGCTGTTTTCAGGCCACGATCGCAAAGAGGAAGCAACTCTTTACCCTTTCATGGATCGCGTTTTCAGCAGATCTGAGAAAAACGAACTTCTATCGGTCGTACCGGCCTTCGAAATCTAGCCCGCTATGCAACTTACCTTCTACACTGACTATTCCTTGCGTGTTTTGATGTACCTCGCGCTTCAGCGTGGCCGGCTCGTCCATATTTCCGACATTGCCGACCGCTACGCCATATCACGCAACCACCTGGTCAAGGTGGTGCACAATCTCGCGCGCGGAGGATACATCAAGAGCTATCGCGGCAAGGGTGGCGGCATCGAGCTGGCGCGTGACCCGGAGTTGATAAACGTCGGCGAGGTGGTGCGCTATACCGAAGGACCGCTCCAGCCCGTCGAGTGCTTCGATTTCAAGAACAACCGGTGTGTGATCTCCGGCGCCTGCGGCCTTGCCGATGTAGTCGAAGAAGCCTGCGAGAGTTTCTTTGCGACCCTGGACCGCAATACGCTTGCCGATCTCGTAAAGCGCCGCGCGCGCCTCTCCAAGGCGCTGGCTCTGCGGGCGCGGCTCAATTAGACGGGGCTACCCGGTGGATCGCGGAAGCCGCGCCATTCGCGCGGCGCGTCAGTTGGAATCGCGCTTCAGCACTTGGCAGGCATTCCCGCCAGCCGGCTGATCCCGCACGGCTGCGGCAAACCCGACTTCGTTGCGACCAACGACGCGGACAAGCGCCGCTCGCGGAATTCTCGGGTCACAGCAGCGCGCGCCGCATATCAGCAAGCACCGAACTCAGGTACGTAATGAAGCGCGCGGCGGCAGCGCCGTCGATTACGCGATGATCGTAGGAGAGCGAAGGCGGCAGCATCAGGCGCGGCACGAACGCGCCACCACGATAGACGGGTTGGTGCGCGTGCTTCGAGACGCCAAGGATCGCCACCTCCGGTGCGTTAATGATCGGCGTGAACGCCGTGCCGCCGATTCCACCGAGGCTCGACACTGTCATGCATCCGCCCTGGATTTCCGTGAGCCTCAGCTTGCCGGCTCTCGCGCTAGCCGCCAATTCCGCGGTCTCTCGCGCAATCCGCAGCACGCCCTTCTGGTCGACGTCGCGCACCACCGGAACGACGAGTCCATCGGGTGTGTCAGCCGCGAATCCAATATGGAAATATTTCTTGAGGATCAGGTTGTCGCCGTCCAGCGATGAATTGAATTCAGGAAACTCGGCCAACGCGGCGACCAGCGCCTTCAAGATGAACGCGAGCATCGTCACCCGTATCCCGTCTTTCGATTGCGCCGCGTTCAGTTCCTGGCGAAACGCCTCGAGTTCGGTGACGTCGGCCTCGTCAAGCTGCGTAACGTGAGGAATCATCACCCAGTTGCGGGCAAGGTTCGCCTTCGAGAGTTTCCTGACACGCGACAGCGGCTTCGCTTCGATCTCACCGAACCTTTTGAAATCGACTTTCGGCCATGGCAAGAGATCCAGCGCCGCGCCCGTGCCGTTTCTCGCGGCCGGAGCCGCCGGACTGGACAGAACCGTCTTCACGAATTTTTCGACGTCACTACGAAAGATTCGCCGGTGGCGGCCGCTGCCCTTGATGCGGTTGAGATCGACGCCGAGTTCGCGTGCAAATTTTCGTACCGATGGGCTAGCGTGTGGCTTCGACGCACCGCTTACGAAGACTTCAGGGGGAGAATCAATCGCAGCCGTCTCGGGCGAGGGTTGCGGCGCCGGCCCTGACGCTTTTGCCGCCGGCGCTACGGACTGTTGGTGCGGCGCGCGAACGGCAGACTCGGATTTGAGCGCCGGTGGCGGAGTCTTCGACTCGGCTAACGCGCCGGTTGACTCGTCGGTCTCGAGCACGACGATCGGCGAGCCCTCCGAAACCTTGTCGCCCAGCTTTACTTTCAGCTCCTTGATTACGCCAGCCTGGGGCGACGGTACTTCCATGGCCGCCTTGTCCGACTCGATCGTAATCAGCGATTGCTCGACGCCAACGCGATCGCCCGGCTTCACCATCACTTCGATGACATCAACGTCGGTGAAACCGCCGATGTCTGGAATCGTGATGTTGATAAGAGTTGTCATCGCAGCGCCTCAGACCGTCGTCGGACTGGGCTTCTCGGAATCAATCCCGTACTGCTTGATGGCGGCTGCGACCTTGGACGCGGGTATCTGCTCCTCGTCGGCAAGGCTCTTGAGCGCCGCGATGGTGACGTAATGGCGATCCATCTCGAAGAAGCGGCGCAGACGCGCGCGGTAGTCACTGCGCCCGAATCCATCGGTGCCGAGCACGCGGTAGCGCCGCGGCACGTAGGGCCGAATCTGATCGGCAAATGCCTTGATATAGTCGGTCGAAGCAACCACCGGGCCGGGCCGGTCCGCGAGACAAAGCTCCACGTAGGAATGGCGCTGCTTGGCTGTGGGGTGCAGCATGTTCCAACGATCGATCTCGAGCCCCTCGCGCCTGAGTTCCGTGAAACTGGGCACGCTCCAGACATCGGCGGACACGCCGAAGTCATTTTTCAGCAATTCCGCCGCGGCAACGACCTCGCGCAGAATCGCTCCCGAGCCCAGCAACTGGACGCGCGGTCCTTTCACGTTTTCATTGCTCTGGAGCAGGTACATTCCCTTAAGAATTCCCTCGGGCGCCCCATCGGGCATCGCGGGATGCGTGTAGTTCTCATTCGTCAGCGTGATGTAATAAAAGACATCTTCCTGCTCCTTCAGCATCCTGCGCAGTCCATCGTGAATGATCACGGCAACTTCGTACGAGAACGTCGGATCATACGAGATGCAGTTGGGGATGGTCGAGGACAGGATGTGACTGTGGCCGTCGGCATGCTGCAATCCCTCACCGTTGAGTGTCGTACGGCCGGAAGTGCCGCCGAGCAGGAACCCGCGGCATCGCGAGTCGCCGGCGGCCCACGCGAGATCGCCGACGCGCTGAAAGCCGAACATCGAGTAGAAGATGTAGAACGGGATCATCGGCAGATTGTGCACGCTGTATGAGGTTGCCGCCGCGATCCACGACGACATCGCGCCCGCCTCGTTGATACCCTCCTGCAGAATCTGTCCCTTCTGATGCTCGCGGTAGAACATCAGTTGTCCAGAGTCCTCAGGCTTGTAGAGCTGGCCGACCTGCGAGAAAACTCCAAGCTGACGGAACATCCCTTCCATCCCAAACGTGCGCGATTCGTCGGGAACGATCGGCACGACGCGATTGCCGATATTCTTGTCGCGTATGAGGGTCGCCAGGATACGCACGAACGCCATCGTGGTCGAGACTTCGCGATCGGCGCTGCCGATGAGTTGCGTCTCGAAGGCCAACATCGGCGGCACGTCGAGCGAACCAGACTTGCGGCGCCGTTGTGGGATGCTTCCGCCAAGCGCTTCGCGGCGCTCTTTCAGATACTGGATTTCGGCGCTGTCGTCCGGCGGTCGAAAGAATGGAACCTCCGCGATCTGTTCGTCGGGGACCGGAATTTTGTACCGGTCGCGAAACGCTTTCAGCGCCGCGAGGTCCATGTGCTTCGCTTGATGGGCAATGTTCATGCCTTCGCCCGCCGCACCCATCCCGTAGCCTTTGACGGTCTTTGCAAGGATGACAGTAGGCTGGCCGCGATGCTTAACGGCGGCGGCGTACGCGGCGTAAATCTTTACCGGATCATGGCCACCACGCCGTAGTTGCCACACTTCGTCGTCCGTCATTCCGGACACCATCTCCACCAACTCGGGATACTTGCCAAAGAATTCGCGGCGCACGTACGCGCCGTCCTTCGCCTTGAACGCCTGGTATTCGCCGTCGACGCATTCCTCCATTCGTTTGCGCAAAATGCCATTCTTGTCGCGCGCCAGCAGCGCATCCCAGTTGCTGCCCCAGATGACCTTGATGACGTTCCATCCGGCGCCGCGGAAAACTGCTTCGAGCTCCTGGATGATCTTGCCGTTGCCACGCACCGGACCGTCAAGGCGCTGGAGATTGCAGTTGATAACGAAAATGAGATTGTCGAGATTCTCGCGCGAGGCCAGCGAAATTGCGCCGACCGATTCCGGCTCGTCCATCTCACCGTCGCCAATGAAGGCCCACACCCTGCGATCGCCCATATCGGCGATACCGCGGCCTTGCAGGTACTTCATGAAGCGCGCCTGGTAGATTGCCATTAGCGGGCCGAGCCCCATCGAGACGGTCGGAAACTGCCAGAACTCCGGCATCAGCCATGGATGCGGATACGAGGAGAGTCCCTTGCCGTCGGTCTCACGGCGGAAGCGGAGCAGTTGTTCCTCGGTGAGGCGTCCTTCAAGGAACGCGCGCGCATAAAAGCCGGGCGACGAATGCCCCTGGATATAAATCAGATCGCCGCCGTGCCGCTGCGAGGGTGCGCGCCAGAAATGGCCAAAGCCAACATCGTAGAGCGTCGCGGCGGATTGAAAGCTCGCGATGTGCCCACCGAGTTCCGACGTCTCCGCGTTGGCGCGCAGGATGATGGCGGCAGCGTTCCATCGGATGATCGAACGGATGCGGCGCTCGATTTCGCGATTCCCGGGCGAGCGCGGCTCGAGCTCGACCGGAATTGTGTTCAGGTACGGGGTGTTCGCGTTGTAAGGCAGAAAGGCGCCGCGGGAACGCGCCTTGGTGATCAGGTTCTCGAGCAGGAAATGGGCGCGCCCAACTCCTTCAGCATCAATCACCGCCTCGAGCGCGTCGAGCCATTCGCCCGTCTCTTCGGCATCTATGTCCTGGAGTGCTTCCATTAGCCTATATCCCGCCGGTTGATTATACCTTCAATTTTAAATCGCCAATTAAGTAGCGGCGTCAGTGCGTCCGATAACATCCGGACCGACGATAGTGAATGTACCGGCCAGCCCGGCTGCCCTCCACGAATCGATCGGGCAAGATAGCGCTTTGCGAAGCTTGACGCGAAATGAACGCTGACGGCGAATCGAGCGCTGCACGCACGATTCTCAATGCGTCACATTGCTGAAGGCGATACTCGTTTCTGCACAGTGCCTGCCCCAGGATGCGGGCATGGCTCGTTACGACGCCGATGGGCCGCCGCCGCCGAATCGCTCCATTGCAACTTCGTTCTCAAGGCTCGCGCGATCGCGCCCGACGGTGGCCACCGCGAGCGTCCTTCCGCCCTGAAGAAATGAGAGCTTGCAGTCGTGATCTTCGATACTGCCGTCCACTTCGAGCTTGTCCCACTTTTCCGCGTGGCCAATATAGTTGAGCGTAAAATCGAACTGCGTCGTCCAGAAGAACGGCACGGCATCGAAACGCTCGCGGCGGCCAAGAATGTTGCGCGCCGCGGTCTGTCCCTGGCGTTGTGCCATAACCCAGTGCTCGACGCGGATCTTCTCGCCGGTCAACGGATCGCGCCAGCGCGCGATGTCACCGGCGGCGAAGACGCCAGGGACGCTGGTTTCGAGATACTCGTCCACCGACAGGCCGCGATCCGTCGTGATCCCGGCTCGCTCCGCCAGATCGATCAGCGGTTTCACGCCGATCCCGACCACGACCAGGTCAGCCTCTAGCGCGTGGCCATTTTGGAGCGTCACCCGGTGTTCGTCAATTGCGGTAACGGTTTGCTGGAGGTGGAATACGACGCCGTTGCGTTGGTGCAGACGGTGCAGGTATTCGCCGACCTCTGGTCCAAGAACCCGCTCCATTGGTACCGTCTCAGGCGCGACGATGTGGACCTGGAGCTTGCGCTGAATCAGTGAAGACGCGACCTCCATGGCGATGAAGCTGGCGCCCACTAGCACTACGCGCTCGGTCTTGCCGGCTTTGGCAATGATCGTGCGGCAGTCACTTCGCGAGCGCAGGTAGCAAACATGCGGCAGATCCGCGCCAGGGACCTTAAGCTTCACGGGCTCAGCGCCGGTAGCCATGAGGAGCGCATCAAATTCGTGCTGCTTGCCATCGGCGGCTTGGACTAGCCTATTGCGCGGATCGATCGCGGTGACCCGCGTCTTCAGCAGCAGTTCGATCTCGTGTTTTTTGTAGAAATCCTTGGAGCGGAGCGGAACCATTTTCTCGGACGCTGTCCCGTTAAGAAATTCTTTCGACAGGGCTGGACGATCATAGGGAACGCTGTCATCCGCGGTGATCATGGTGATCCGGCCGCTATGTCCTTCGCGCCTCAACATCTCCGCCGCCGCCGCTCCGGCGGCACCGCCTCCCACAATAACGACCCTGTCCGGCATTTTTGCGGAACCGCCCGACGGTGGTTTCATCGCAGGCTGTTTCCTGCCGACGACAACCTTGCCGTCCCGTGTCTCGGTCCTCCAGGATGTGACCGCGGACAACGCTGGAGCACGAAGAGCCTCTCCCGTGCGAAGACTGAAACAGGCGTGATGCCACGGACATCGAACTGTATCGCCGGCCATGATGCCGTCCACCAGCGGGGCCCCATAATGCGTGCAGATCGCACCTATGGCGAAGTAGTTGTCGCCGCGCCGAGCCACGAGAATCGGCTCTCCTCTGGCGTGGCCCTGTAGCATGCCACCGTCGCTGAATTCGCTCAGTGAGACTCCGCTCGCGAAGTCGGGTCCGGTCAAATTCGCTTGTTGTGCCATTGTCAGATCCTCGCAGCGGTGACATCGATCAGGATCGAATGTGGAACCTCTATCCGTCGATGCGCCGACGGCCCCGCTGACACCTTGGAATCTTCAGTAACGGCTCGGGCGGGCGCGGCGTAGCGGGAGCCGCTGGAGGATCCGCCGTAAACCGTTATGGCTTTTCCTTCATTCACATTGCTCATTGCCAAAATCCTCCGGCCCTGTGTTAATTCGCTACGAGCCTTTCCTGCGAACGATCGCGTCAAATCGGCGTTCGAGCAGGTCGCGTCTCACGAGCTGTGAGCTTTCAGACATCCGTCCACCGCCAGTTGGCGATCTCGGGTATGTCCTCCAGGTGCTCAACAATATACTTGCGATGTGCGTCCAGCGCCTGTTCGCAACGTGCGATGAGCTCGCCAACACCTTTGCGATAAGGCGCGCGGCGAAGCGCCTCGATGCATAGGTCATAGCGGCTGGTATGGTTTAGCACCACCATGTCGAATGGCGTGGTAGTCGTACCTTCCTCCACGTAACCACGGACGTGGAAGCGTTCCGGATTCGTGCGCCCATGCAGCATTTCGTGGATCGCCCGCGGGTATCCATGAAACGCGAAGACTACGTGAGTGCTTGCGGTGAACATCTTAACGAAGGTCTCCTCGTCCATGCCGTGGGGATGGTACAGCGGATGGAAAAGCCGCATCAGGTCCACCATGTTCACCACCCGCACCTTCATCTCGGGCAGATGCTTGCGGAGCAGCCACGCCGCCGCAAGCGTCTCCTGCGTCGCCACGTCGCCCGCGCTGCATAGTACGATATCGGCCTCGGCGCCGGTGTCATTGCTCGCCCATTGCCAGATTGATATCCCGCGCGTGCAGTGCTCCCGTGCCGCCTCCATATCCAGATACTGCAAGTGAAACTGCTTATCTATGATCATCAGGTTGATGTAGTTGTAACTGCGCAGGCAATGGTCGGCGACCGACAGCAGGCAGTTGGCATCAGGTGGAAGATAGATACGGGTGACGATGCCCTGCTTGGTCAGGATGCTGTCGATAAAGCCCGGCCCCTGATGGCTGAAGCCATTATGATCGTTGCGCCAGCAGGTGGAGGTCAAGAGATAGTTCAATGACGGGATCGGTTTGCGCCAGGGCAGCTCCCTGTCACAGGTCTTCAGCCACTTGGAGTGTTGCGCGGCCATCGAGTCCGCTATCATCGCAAAGGCTTCATAGGTAGCGAAAACGCCGTAGCGTCCGGTGAGCGTGTAACCTTCCAGCCAACCCTCCTGGTTGTGCTCGCTTAGCACCTCCATCACGCGTCCATCGGGAGAAACGTGATCGTCGATTGGAATGATGGTGCTGACGAGGCAACGGTTCTCGACCTCAAACACGTCCCCGAGACGGTTGGAGTTGGTCTCGTCGGGGCAGAACAGCCGGAAGTTCCTCTGCTCGGCACTCTTCTTGTAGATATCGCGCATCATCGCGCCGAACGGGCGGGTCGATTCCACCATGATTTTTCCAGGCTGATCGATTTTGACCGCGTAGTCCGTGAAGTCGGGCAGGTTCAATCGAGCCGTTATCGCGGTCCCGTTGGCATGTGGATTGTCACCCATGCGCCGATGGCCCTGGGGCGCCAGTTCCGCCAGCCCGGGCCTCAGACGGCCGCCTTCCTCAAACAGCTCTTCCGGCCGGTAGCTCCGCATCCAGGCTTCGAGCATCTTCAGATGCTCCGGGTTTTCCCTGACGTTCGGCAGCGGAACCTGGTGAGCGCGGAACGTGCCTTCGACCGGAACGCCGTCAACTACTTTCGGCCCAGTCCATCCCTTGAGTGTGCGCAGCACGATTATCGGCCATTTGGGCCGCGTCGAAAGGCCGCTCTTGCGCGCGTCGTCCTGAAAGCCGCGAATCCTTGCGTAGCAACGGTCGAGAGTCGCCGCGAACGCCTCATGCATAGGCGCGGGATCATCGCCCTCAACAAAATGGACGTCGTAGCCGTGGCCGGTGAGCAGGCTCGCGATGTCTTCGTCACTATCCCGGCCAAACACGGTCGGCCCGGAAATCTTGTAGCCGTTCAGGTGAAGGATCGGCAGCACCGCTCCATCACGCGCCGGATTGAGAAATTTTATGCCCTTCCAGGCGCCGCTCAGCGGAGCCGTCTCAGCCTCGCCGTCGCCGATCACGCAAGCCACGAGCAAATCCGGGTTATCGAATGCCGCACCGAACGAATGGGCCAGCGAATAGCCGAGCTCGCCCCCTTCGTTAATCGACCCAGGCACATGTGGGCCGGCGTGGCTCGGGATTCCACCCGGCGTGGAAAACTGCCGGAACAGCAGCCGTAACCCGTCGAGGTCTCGCGAGATCCGTGGATAGACTTCTGAGTAAGTTCCTTCCAAATAGGTTTGCGCCACAATCGCCGGTCCGCCGTGTCCAGGACCGCAAACATAAATCACGCTGGCGTCTGTTTCTTTGATGAGCCGGTTGAGATGAACGTAAATGAAGCTCAGCCCGGGCGAAGTCCCCCAGTGTCCGAGCAACCGGGGCTTGATGTGCTCCGGTCGTAGCGCTTCGCGCAGCAACGGGTTTTCCTGGAGATAAATCTGGCCGACCGTCAGGTAGTTGGCGGCGCGCCAGTAAGCATCTATTAATCCGAGTTGCGTTTTCGACAGAGTATCTGACATGTGAATACCCACTAGTTTGCGACCGGGATTTTCGGAGATTAACGAGAGTTTCTTCGCTTACGACCAACCGTTTGCGAGTGCTTCCAGGATCGTTCCTCGTGCCGCGCCGGTTAACGGCCCGCATCAAGTGGATTCCGTGCCGACCAGCCGCGCGGCGGTACGTGCCATATACAACTCTTCGTCCAATGGTATCACGTAGAGTTTGATACGAGAGCCGTCCGCGCTGATACACGCTTCGCGTCCGTTAGCCTCACGGTTACGCGTCTCGTCAAGCACGATCCCGAGCTGCTGGAGCCCGACGCAGATACGCGCGCGTCCCGTGTCCCAATTCTCGCCGATTCCGCCTCCGAAGATGATTGCGTCCGCGCCGCCGAGCACCGCAAGGTAGGTTCCGATATATTTGCGAACGCGGTAACAGAACATCTTTAGCGCGAGCGCGGAACTGTCGTCGCTTGCAGCGTAAACCTCAAGCTCGCGCAGGTCATCGGAGCGCCCTGAAACGCCAAGC
>JBOHWJ010000301.1:0-4431 GCA_050736495.1 Binataceae bacterium (SeqCode)
GCCCCGTCACCAACGCGCCCGTGATGGGCGAGGGCTGGGCGGGCTTCGCCACCAACGGCCCGCTCGCGCGCTCGGTGCGCGACGCCGCGATATTGCTCGACGTGATGGCGGTGGCGGCCGACGGCGATCCCTATTGGGCGCCGCCGCCGCGCCTTCGGTTCCCCGACGCGCTCAAGCTGCGCCCGCGCGCGCTCCGCTTCGCGACCATCGCGGAAAGTCCATACGGCCCCGTCGACGACGAAGTGCGCGCCGCCTTCGACGCCGCCGGTGAAACGTTTCGCGCGATGGGTCATTCGGTCGAGCGCATCACACTCGACCCGGCCGCGATGCTGGGCGAGATCGCGCAAAAGCTCATCTGCGCCGGTATCAGCGCGATCCCGCTCAGAAATCCCGACACGGTCGACCCGGTCGTCCGCGCCGCATGGGAACGCGGCCGCAAGATCAGCGCGAGTGAGTACGTCGCGACTGTGGCCAGGATGCACAATGTCTCGCGCACGGTGATAAAGGAACTGCTCCCGTATGATGCGCTGCTAACGCCGACACTGCCGCGCCCGGCCGTGGCGATTGGCTCGCTCTACTCGTCACCCGAACAGTCGCTGCAAGACACCTTCGGCTGGATTCCGTTCACGTTCCCATTCAATGCGACCGGCCAGCCCGCCATCTCGCTGCCCAACGGCTTTACCAGCGCGGGATTGCCGATCGCGCTTCAGATCGTCGGCCGTCCCAACGACGAAGCCGGCATAATCTCAATCGCGGCGGCGTTCGAGGAAGCATGTCCATGGCGCGGCCAACATCCGCCGCTTGATTAGCTTCGCAGGCGCTTCTCCGCCGCCTTGTGCGGCAGTTGCGCGGTATTCGCGGATGATCTAGAACAGTTTCATCATAAAACCAAACGGCTGCGGGCGGCCGGTTCGTGCTCCGCTGTTTCGCGACCGGCCTCACGCAGCCGCCTAACGCGTATCGACTTGCAGTGTACCGAGGTGAAGTACGATGCCCGATTATTCCGCGATTCTCTACCAAGTGCGCGACAACGTTGCGCATATCACGCTCAACCGCCCCGCCGCCGCCAACTCGCTCAACGAACAACTCTCCGCCGAAACGCTGGACGCGATAATTCGTTCGGAGGAAAACGAGGCGGTTCGCGCCATGGTGGTGACTGGCGCCGGCAACCGCTTCTTCTGCGCCGGCGCCGATTTGAAGGGCTTTTACGCGCAACCCGGCGAACTCAAAAGCCGCGTCTCGCTGTTCCACGTCGTGCTGTCACGCATCGCGCGCGCCCCCTTTCCAGTGATAGCGGCGGTCAACGGCACCGCGGCGGGCGGCGGGATGGGCCTCGCTTGCGGATGCGACCTGATGATCGCGGCCGAGTCGGCCAAGTTCGTCATGGCATATTCGCGCATCGGTCTTTCACCCGACGGCACCACGACTTACTTCCTGCCGCGGCGAATCGGCGTCGGCCGCGCGCTCGAACTGTTCTATACCAACCGCACGCTCACGGCGCATGAGGCACTGGAGTGGGGCCTCGCCAATCGCGTCGTGCCCGACGCCGAACTGGTCGGCCACGCCCATGCGCTCGCCGCTGAACTTGCGCAGGGGCCCACGCGCGCTTACGCCGCGGCCAAGCGCCTGATGTACTCGGGCACTAGCGAATCGCTCGAAACGCAAATCGAGAGCGAACTCAGGTCGGTCTACGAAATGGCCCGCACCGACGACGCTCACGAGGCCATCAAGGCCTTCAACGAAAAGCGCAAGGCTCAATTCAAGGGCCGCTGACAGTCCAGGACTTGAACGCAACGGGAGACGACGATGACCCGCCAGGTGGAATTTCTGTTCGATTACGCGAGTCCCTTTAGCTACCTCGCCAGCATCCAGATGCCCGGTTTCGCCAAACGCAACGGCGCAGCCATTATCTACACGCCGATCCTGCTCGGCGCGGTGCTCAAGGCGACCGGCAACGCCTCGCCGATGGCGGTGCCGGCCAAGGGCAACTACATGGGAATCGAGTTGCGTCGATGGGCCGCGCGATACGGCGTCGCCTTTCGCTTCAATGCGCATCCGTTCATGTCGAATTCGCTGCGCCTGATGCGCGGCGCGATCGCCGCCAAAAAACTCGGCGCATTCGCGACCTACCACGACGCCATCTACCGCGCGATTTGGGCCGAAGGACTCGACCTCGGCGACGACACCGTGCTTGCCACGACGCTGGAGAAGGGTGGCGTACCGGTGGCGGAACTGCTCGCGGCGCTCGATCGCCAGGACATCAAGGATGAGTTGCGCCGCAACACCGAAACCGCGGTCAGCCGCGGCGTTTTCGGCGCGCCGACGTTTTTTGTCGGCGACGAAATGTTCTGGGGCAACGACCGTATCGAATTTGTCGAAGCGGCGCTCCGCGCATCCGCGTAATGCTCTGGCCCTGCCCCGCCTCAGTCGGAAACCTTTGAGCATATTGTGCGTAAGGTCGGCGGGTGGCGCTTGGGCATAACCATGACGGGGATTCAGCCGGCGTACGTGGTGTGGTCCGGCACCGCTGCTTTCTCGAAAGCCATCTGGCGCTCGCGGCATTTGTTGCAGCGGCCGCAATGCGCGCCGCCGTTCGGCGCCATGCAAGTCAACGTCAATTCGAGCGGCAGATTCCTGAACTGCTTGATGATGTCGGCTTTATGTAAATTCCGGAACGCCGCTTTCACCGTTATTCGCCGGCCGGTTCCAACGCTCAGTACGCGGGCGAATTCGTCGAAGAATTCGGGCGTCGCATCGGAGAAGGGATTCCCACTTAGCGATCCGATCGCGATCTTCGAAACATCATGAGTACTGCACCATACCGCCGCCAGCCCGATGAGCAGGACATTGCGGCCGGGCAGAAAGACGGAGCTATCCGATTCCTCGGCGCCGGGCACGTCCTTACCGGTCACGCTCCAATGGTCGCCATACATCGGTTCGGCCGGCGCGCACAGCACCGTTACCGGCATCACCTTTGGGTTGGCCAGCGCGGCGAGAAAAGATCGCAGTGCCTTAAGCTCCGCTTCCTCCCACTTGAGCCCGCACCGCACATAAATCGGATAGACTTCGGCGTTACGGGCTTCCTCGGCCATCAGCACGGAACTATCCAGGCCACCGCTCGTCAGGACCGCAATTTTTTCCACGCCACACCTTTCCAAATTCGCCGCCGGGTTCGGTTCGGAAGCGCTATTAGCATTGCCGCGCGGCCCGTCTTTCCAATTCCTTCCTGTGGATTCGGAGAGCTTCGCTGATTGCCTGTCGCACAATGTCCAATATCTCTCCTGGATCGCCGCAGCCTTGCGCCACCGCGCTCCGGGCGATTTTCCAATCCCTCTCCCGGGTCGGGAGAGGTTTAGGTGAGGGACGATTTCAGCCGCGCGCGATGCGGGCGCAAGTCTTCGCGCCCCCCCTCGCGCGCGCGGCGTCTTTTCACGCCGTGGCACATTGTCCCACGCTAAGAGAATTCATCAAACGCGCATGAGCGTAGCAGGTTCGCGTCGGCGATGCTCTCCGATGCTACTATCGACATGTGCCGCCGCATCCACAACGCCTTATGGCCGCGGTCGGCGGCGGGGCGACGCGGATAGTGAATAGCGTTTCGTTTTTGTTAACATCCCGCAGCCGAACGCCACAGGAGCATGACCGCAATGCAAGGTTCCCCATGGTACGTGGACTTTTTTCGCGACGACTACCTCGAAGTCTACGGCCATCAATTTACCGCCGAACGCGCCGACAAAGAGAGCGCGTTTATCGCGGACGTGCTGCAACTCAAGGCGGGTACGCGCGTGCTCGACCTCTGCTGTGGCCAGGGCCGCCATGCCGTGGCGCTGGCCAAACGCGGATTTCACGTCACCGGCCTGGACTTGAACTCCGCCTATCTGGAACTCGCGCGGCGGGCAGCCAGCGCGAATAGCGCCACGATCGAAACCGTCAACGCCGACATGCGCGGCATCCCGTTTCGGAAACATTTTGACGCTATTGTAAACATGTATTCCTCGTTCGGCTACCTGGAATCCGAAGCGGAAGATATGAAGGTGCTCGAAGCGGTGGCCGGCGCGATCAAGCCCGGAGGCGTGTTTCTGCTCGACATGCTCAATCGCGAATGGGCGGTGACCAATTACATCCAGAATGATTGGCATCGCGGCGGCGAAGCCACGCTCTACCTGGAGCGGCGCGAGCTCGACCTCGCGAGCAGCCGAATGCATGTAAGCTTCACCATCGTTGGCGCGAACGGCAGCCGCCGCGATTCGCCCGGCCATCATATTCGTCTCTATACCCTCACCGAAACTATCGCCGCGTTGGAACAAGTGGGCCTCCGGGTAAGCGGTGTATTTGGCGGCTTTGAAGGCGAACCCTACGCTATCGATACGCGCCGCATGATCATCCGCGCCCACTCCGGCGCCTAGCGGAGCTCTGCACAAGCTGTCGTGT
>JBOHWJ010000302.1:0-5396 GCA_050736495.1 Binataceae bacterium (SeqCode)
ACTCCGCATATGGCGCGGATCCATCCCGGGCGCATCCATTGAAAACACTATCTGCGTCATCGGGCAAGTTTTCAGCTCTTCCTCCAGCATCGCGATCACTTCGTCGGGAGTGCCCACGAAGGGCGGCCCGTACGGTCCGCGGCCGCTCTTGCGCAGCTCTCCCAACGGCGGAATGTTCAGATCCTGCCCCTGCCTGAGGCCTTGGTTCTCAGCGACGCTCAACGCTCTGAAATGGATCTTCATATGCCATTGCAGGTGCGCTTCGAACTCGTCCCACGCCCTCTCGTGGGTCGCGGCCAGATGGCCGATGTGCAATCCCGCCCTTTGGAATTTTGTGGGATCATGGCCCGCCTTGCGCAGCGCGTCATCATAGACTTTTTGCAATGACGCCGGCGGTGCGCCAGCCAGATGATAGCCATTCGCGCCGACCTCTTCGACGGCTTTGGGGAAGATCGCCGCGGCCCACAGCGGCAGCGGTTTTTGCACCGGCTTAGGGGTCATACGAACGTGGTCGAAACTCCAGTACTTGCCCTTGAAACTGAACTCCTCCTCATCGAAGCATCGTCTGATTAGTTGCAGGCCTTCGTGCATGCGCGGCCGGCGCTGCTTCATCGGAACGCCGAAGGTTGCATAATCGTCCGGATTCGATCCCGGCCCGACTCCCAAATCGAGGCGGCCGTTCGAGATGACGTCGACGGTGGCGGCATCTTCCGCCACGCGAATAGGATTGTGAAAGGGCAGCAGCAGGACGAAGGTGCCGATGCGGATGCGGTTGGTGCGTTCCGCGATTGCGCTCAGGATAGGCAGCGGCGATGGCGACCAATCATCTTCGAGGAAATGGTGCTCGCTCGTCCACAGATGGTCGAAGCCGAGTTCTTCCGCCGTGACGCAAAGGTCGAGCAGATCGCGGTAGACATCCTGAAGCGGGCGCCGCCATGGCCGCGGGTTTCGGAACATCATGATTGCGCCAAATTCCACGATGTGAACTCCTCATTCGCTTGCAGAGTCTCAATCGCGCGGCCGGCGAATGCCGCAATATTGTGGCCCCTGAGATTTGCCGGTTGCTCGTTGTCGGAGCGCCGCGTTGTTCATACGACGTCGAGAATAGTCAGTCGCTGGAAGATCTCAGGTGCGCGTGTCTCCGCAATTCGATAGTCCTTTTCTACCATCCCGCAGGTCGGCGGGCGAAACTTACTCAGCCGACCATGCCATGATGCCGGTCCCGGTCAACCATGCACGCAAGGGCTCGTAGCTGAGTACCCGTGGTTGAAGCCGCTGTGGCATTGCACCGGCGACCGCGAGCCAGTCACGAATTTCCTGCCCACCGTTGCCGGCTACCGCTTCGAGTTGTTCATGCCGCGCGTAACGGGTCGTCACCTCCGAGATTTCGCGGCGCATCAGGCGTTCGAGGAACCAGCGGTCGAACTCGGCGTTAATCCTGCCTGTCTCCGGTGGTCCCACCCAATGCGAAAGGCCGCCGGTGCCGAGCAAGGCGACGCGATTGTTGCCCGGCCAGCGCTCGACGCATCCGCCGACGAACGCGCCCACGTCAAAGCATCGCTTGAGACTCGGCATCGGAGGCGCGAACGCGTTCACCACAATTGGGATGATCGGAATGTCCCAGCGCGGAGTCAGATGCATCATCGGGGCAAGTTCCGCGTGGTCGAGCGCAAGCTCTTCGGAGAAGGCGAAGTCCACGCCATGTTCCAGTCCCTCGCAGACGATAAAACGTGCGAGGTCGCTGACGATTGGCAGACGGACTGTCGGCACGTCGAAGCCGGGGAGCGCGGGACCCATCGCTTCTTCGCCGACGCCGACCAGAAACGCGGGCAGATTGTCATAGAAGCAGCGGTCGAAATGATCGCTGGCGAACGTTATGAGCGCATCGGGACGCGCGTCTTCAATCACCTGGCGCGCGCGGTCGAAACCCGAGCGCAGATTCGCCCGTTCAGTTTCACCGAGCCGGTCCCAGTTCTTCGCTGATGTCATAAATGGAACGTGTGAGCAGGCGATGCCGGCGATTACCTGTGCCATGATCACTGCCCTCCTTGACGATCCTTGGGATTCATCATGGTGACGTAATCCCGCATACTCTTGCCCGCCGAACCATGGGCGAGCATCAGCAACAGCGGATTAACGCCGCGGTCGTAAAGCTCGCGGATCGCCCAGTGCCTCAGCAGATCGCGTTCCGCGGCATCAAGCTGGTAGCTGTCGAGAACGGATTCGATGTCATCGCGAAAACGCGCGGCCAACTCGCGGTCGCGCCGCAAATCGCGCAGCAACTTGTCGACATGGTAACGGCTCATCGTCGCGCCCTCCATCCACTATTTTCCCGCGGCACGTGGCGCGGCGTCTGCCGCCGCCTTCTGCGCCGGAGCGAGGCTGAATGGGCCGGTCTCGGTGCTCTTCGCGAAGGCCTCGGCGGCCTTTTCGTCGGCGTTGATGGCCTTCATGATTGCGCCGGTGGCGGCGCCCATGAACTTCTCCTTGTTCGCCGATACTCGCGCGGCGCTCTCGTCGATGGAAACCAGCGTGCCCTGGAATCGAGGAATTACATAGCGGGCAAGCAATTCGTAGCTGCGCCACATTTTCTCGCGCGGCGCCCAATCGTGAGCGAAGGCGAGAATGGTACCGAAGCCGCCCGAAATTTCCTTCAGCCGCTCGATTTTCTCGATTGCATCTTCCGGCGTTCCAAAGATGCCGCCGCCAGCTTCGTTCATGAAGCATGCGGCCTCGTAGCCATCCTTAAAAGCCTGGCTGCCGGGACGGCCGAGGATTCCCACCACGTACTCGTTGTTCCATAGCTTGAGCCCCTCGGCCACCTCGCGCAGCGCTTGTTCCTTGGAATCCGAAAGGTGGAAGGGCATGACGATTCGCCAGTTCGCGCGATCGACCGTTTTGCCATGGTCGTTCGCCGCCGCTTCCGCGAACGACCATTGCGTCTTGAGCGCGCTCAATCCTTCGGGCAGATACGATCCGACCGAAAGCACGCCGACGCCGTATTTACCCGCGCACTTCATTCCGGACGGCGAGATCATTGACGCAACCCCGATCGGCAATTCGCGCTGCACCGGACGCAGATGAAGCGCGGCGTCGCGCAGCCGATACCACGATCCATCGAGAGTGATCGGCTCGCGTTCGGTGAGTAGCCTGATGATCACGCCCAGGCCTTCGTCCATCTGCTCACGCTGCGTCATCGGATCGATTCCAAGCATGAACGCGTCGGACGGAAGCGCGCCCGGGCCGACGCCCAGCATCGCGCGTCCGCGGCTCAGATGATCGAGCATCACGATTCGCTGCGCCACGTTGAACGGATGATGATAGGGGACCGAGACCACGCCGGTGCCGAGTTTGATTCGATGCGTCACCATTGCGGCCGACGACAAAAACATTTCCGGCGACGCGATCGTTTCCCATCCGCCCGAGTGATGCTCGCCAATCCACATTTCGTCGTAGCCAAGCTCATCGAGCAGAGTAGCGAGCTGCAGGTCGCGCCGAAGCTGGAGCGTTGGATTCTCGCCAGTCGGATGATGTGGCGCCAGGAACACACCAAAGCCTAAACGATCTTCCATTGGCAGGTCTCCTTGTGTACCAGGATAGTTGTCACTAAGCGGCGGTGCGGCGGCTGCAAATGTTTTGCGCACTCCGCCAATCGCCCTCTTTGCCTTCGAGCCGGCTCCTGGCTTGCCATGTTGGCGAATGCATACACTTGACGAGATGACTGTGCTTAGTCTCGCTTTGATCCAGGTGTCAAGTGCGGCCGCGGATAGCTCTTGCATGAGGCGCGTTACGTAAGCGCGCTTACTAAACCTTCTTTTTCGCTCTTATAAAATTTGGTTTTCGTTTTTCGATAAGAGCTCTAACGGCTTCCTTGGAATCCTTGGTCGTAAGGCTCAGCCCTTCGTAGGCGAGCCCCGCATCCATGATTAGATTCGCCTGTTGTTTGAGCCATTTGTTTACCGCGAGCTTGCTCCATCGGATGGCCCACGTCGGCCCGTCCGCCAGTCTTTGGGCCAATTCTCTGGCCTTGGGCAATACCTGTTCCGCCGGGACGGCATAATTCACCAAGCCGATACGAGCCGCCTCGGCGCCGCTGATCGAATCGCCAAGCATCAGAAATTCCTTTGCCCGATTCGGCCCGATCAAGAGCGGCCATATAACCGCACCGCCGTCGCCCGCGACCGCGCCAACGGCGACGTGAGTGTCGGCAAGTTTCGCCGTCTCCGAGACCACCGTAACATCACAGAGCAATGCGACGTTGGCCGCAAAACCCAAAGCGTCGCCATTGATAGCGGCGACGATTGGCTGTTCAACGTCGAGCAGATTCTCAACCACGCGGCGCCCATCGGCCATCACGATGCGTCGTCCGCCGCGGCTCTTGCTCCCGGTGGGATTGGCGCGCGATCCGCCCGTGATATCGCCACCTGCGGAGAAAGTGTTGCCCGCGCCCGTCAGGAGGATCGCGTTAACGTCAGGGTCCTGGGCAATGTCAATCCAGATCTGCTCGAACTCGTGATGAAGGGCGGCATTTACGGCGTTTCGCGATTCGGGCCGATTGAGCGTTACCGTCGCCACCCGCTCTTCGACTTCCACCTTGAGAAATTCGTACTCACTGTAGTCCAGGGCCATACGCGTCCAAGACCTCCTTTGCTTAACGAACTTGCCAGACTTGAAGCGATGGTGCTGGCTTCATTAGGTAACACCGAAAGCAGCTAACGCGCCATCATTTTGTGGTTTGGTCTGGGCGCTTCCGTGCCGCTTCGCGAGCAAAATCGGGCGGTCTGGTGTATATGGCAATCGGAATCGGAAAGCGAAGTGTAAAATCCGGATCGAAGGTTCGGGCGGCCAAGGAGCCCTGCCTTGAAAATTCAGCACGGTCTAATCAGTGCCGACTCGCACGCTTAGCTCGATAAGGATGCCTTCACCAGCCGAATGTCGAAGACAGGTTCGGCGACAGCATCCCACACGTGATCGAAACCTCCGACCGATCATTGATGTCCGATCCCTACGACTACGCGGTCGAGCGATGGATGGTGAACGGCAAGGTAGTGGACATATGCGGCGTGGCGAACTGCCCCGCGATCATGGGCGATCATTTCAGAACTTACACGCCGCAGCGCTGGGAAGAGGTCCCGCGTTCGGTTTACGATCCCATCGAGCGGCTCAAGATTCTCGACAGTGATGGAGTCGGCGCGGAAGTGCTTTTTCCCAATCAGCCGGTGCAAAACGCCACGTTTTCCAATGAGAGGCGGTTCGATAGGGTGGCGCGAGAGTCGCGCGAGAAAGTACTCTGGCGCAACCGCGAAGCAGTTCCCGCTTCGCGCGACGCGTACGCGGATGCGGCCGCCGACGGACAATGTACAGTGGCGCGGCGCGGAAAAAGCGGAGCTTTTTTC
>JBOHWJ010000303.1:0-19010 GCA_050736495.1 Binataceae bacterium (SeqCode)
CTTCCTTTGCGTGTCCTCGCCGACCGTGGTGTCGATGTAATAGACACCATTATTCGGAGTAAGAACGCTGCGCTGGCCGAACCCTTGACCCGCCATACGCGCGGAGGGCGGTGCAGTCTCGCCGGGATTGAGCAACTGGCGATAGATTGGCACTCCATAGCAAAATGGACCGCCGCAGTCCTTGTACCATCCAGGATCCGCGCAAGTCTTATCGTCGATATCGCTCTGCGCAGCGGCGCATTCATCGGGGTAGATGACGGTGGTTACATAGTCGTAGGGGCTGGTCTTGGCCGTGCCGGCGGTATTCTGCGTTACATCGGAGCGGCACTCGGCGTCCTCAGTAGGTGCGTTGAAGAAGGAATCTTCATTGACGGAAACGGTATTGATCAGGCCAGTCAATGAGCCGTCGTCGTCATTCAATTCAGTCTGACGATCAATATCGGTGTAAGTGTCAAACATTTTGTCGTTGGCGTTGCAATAGCGAGCTTGCGCAGCCGGGAAGTTGGTCTGATACGTACCCGGCAGAAACTGCGGCTCAATTACATAGTGCCGGATGCCCACCTTGTTGAAGTACAGATTTTTCGAATGGAACGCGGGAGGATAATAGAATCCATTAGGCTGCTTCCACGCGATCGCCGCGTTGGGAAGATAGCATGCACTCGGAGGCTTCCCCTCGCCGGTGAAATATCCCGGTACTCCCAGAATCTGGCCCTGCATCCACTTGCTCTTCGCGCAGCGAATCGGATTTACCGGGCTCGTACTCATGTCGCAGTCGGACAGGAGGGTGGGAGTTATATCCAGGTAGGCGTTCGAGTCCTGGAACGAGGGGCCGTCATAAATGTTGAAGAACCGCTGATTCATCGCAAAGCTCGACCGCTGGTAGTCTCCGCCCCAATCGTTACCGTCTGAGTCGACTGCGATGCAGTAATTGATATCGATAGCGCCGTTCTTGCATATGAGGCCCGACGATGGATTGACCGGGCCGCCGTTGAGGGCGAACTTGCTGGCGCTGGGATCCTGAGTGTTACCGATAAAGACACTCTTGCGCGCCAATTCCCACAGCCCGGTGATAGCGTCGGAGCGGGTATAGCCGCCGCCGGTAACAAAGGTCAGACCGCCGTTGAGCGTATCTGTCATCGCACTGTTGATGACGAGGTTCCAGAACGGGCGCAGCCAAACCGCCGCGAAATTCGTCTCCTGCCAATTGAACGAGGTGGTGAAGCGGTCGAGAACCGTAACTGCGCAACTTTTGATCGCGGTCGGATCGTTCGAGCATTTTGCCTGCGCGCTGCAATCACCACTGTTGCCGTTGGCGCACAGCGTCGCAAAGCGGTAGCCGCCGTGCACCATGGGATAGAATGACTCTTTGCTTGCGTCGCGGTCCGCAGGTTTCTCAACCGCGATTTGAGGCACTGGAAGATATTTGTTGACGATCGGCGTGAGCTTAGCGTTGCCGTCCAGGGTACCCAGGCAATGCGTTGTGGCTGCGATATCGTTGAATGCGCCCGCGGCGGTCGAGCAGGTATTGCCGAGAAATTCCTGAATTGGAGTCATCCCGTCATTACCAAACGGCACCTGCTCGGAAGCGTAACCGGACCATTTCATCATCCGGGATTTGCCGCTGACATTCCCCGGCACCATCCAGTAGCAAAGTCCGCAGGTTTCGGCGCCGGCCGCCATATTGTATTCCCAGTCGTTCCAGCCATTCAGGCTCCAGAAGATAGTTGGTTGATCGAAGTCGGTCTGGTACGGAACCTGGGGAATACCGACTCCGTTCGCCACCCTATCCGGATAGGCGAGAATGCCTGGCACCTTGCGATAGTTGGCGGCGTCGTCCACGGCGGCGATCGCCGAGACTCCCAGGTTCGCCCACAGGTGATTGCCGGTTTCGCTGCCGTCCTCGAGGTAGTAGCCGTGTCCTATCGAGCGATAGCCGACATTGCGCGCGAGCAGCACGCCCTGGGTGGCGTGCACCACGATCCATCGCGTCATCGAATCCCAGATCGAGCAATCCTTGACGAAGGTGTTACTCGGAACTGTGCGATCCATGTGGAAGTGAATCGGGTAGTGGCCGATACGGCCGCCCTGTCCCAACTGGTAGAATTCGACGCCCTGTAGCTGGAGCTCCTGGAAGCCCTGCCGGATCACCATATGTCCGCCGAAATAGCGCTCCGTGCTCTTGTCGTTGGCGGGAGGCAACGACTCGAAGAATTTCGGTCCTTCTGAGACGATTCGGATGCTGCGTGTAAGCAATCCGACCGCGGCACGCGTGTCGACCGAAGTCAGGTCGGTAAGGCCCTGCCCGGCGGGCAGCGTCGATAGATCGTAGACCGAAGCGTTGTGCGGAAAGGTCAGCCCGTTCGTGAGTGTGATAGTCAATCCGTCGCTGCTAACGCTCTTAATCTGCCTCAGTTCGGTGTGCCCCGGTAAATAGTCGGTGGTAGTGACTATTATGAAATCGTTCGCCTGCCAGGTTTTGACCGGAGCCGAGACGATCAAATGCGTCGCGGACGGCTGCAGAACACCTTTCAGGCACGAGCCTTCAGTCGCGGTTTTGTCCGGGCAGTTGTTGAGCCGTACCCAGCTTGTGAGCGTGTTGGATGGGCTCGGGGTTGTATCCGGATAAGTCGCGCCCTTGAGTCCGTACAGGCGAAGCGTGCCGCCGTAGCTCAGGCCGATTACCTTGTAGCCAAAATAGCCTTTCAGATTGCCGCCATCGTCGAAAGCGAGAGGGTCGTACTCATAAAAGCATTCGTTTTGGACTCCGCCGGGCAACATCGCCGTGGCTTTGCAGCTCCCGGGATTCGGTGCCATCACGTTGATATTGACGGTCGAGGGGATTCCGCAAACCTTGTCGTACACGAAATTGTCGACGGACTTCTTGCGGCATACGACTCCTTGACCGTGTAGTCCCTGCTCTTTGCCGTAGAGATGAATCGTTAGCTTCCCGCCAGCCGTGCCAATCGGAACGATTTGCTCGCTTGGGCCGGGATTGACTACTCCGGCAAGCATGCTGCCGCCATTTTGGATCAGGATGGACTTGGCCCAAAAATCGGTGGTGGTATCGGTGAATATCAGCGAACCGCCTTCGAGGATGTTGACGTCGCCGTAATTGTAGGTACCGCCTTTGACGGTGCAGGCCGTATCGACTACCAGGTCTTCGCCGGTTCCCTGATCCAGCACGCCCCCTGGGCATTTTTCTGCGGCCCCAAGCGGCAGATCACGGCGCGTCGCGTGTGCGGCCCGGGGGCAAAACAACAGCATCAACGCCGCACACAGCATCGCCAATATGCGAGCCGCATGGGCCGATCGATTCAAATCAATTGCCTCGGTGAAATGCGCATACCGCACCAACGTCTTCCTCCCCTACGATGCTGTGAATGCAACTGCCAGTCCTAACAGGTTCCAATTAATTATGCAATTCGTGTAAATACTTGTCATGGTGGGCCGCTACTGCTATTTCTTCGCGTTGGCAAAGGATGCCGCCGGGAGGAAAAATCGCTATGCGGGAGGGCACCGCGACCGATCTGGCGCCTCGGTCCAGTTCTTTCGGCCGAGCGTCGATGGCCCTGATTCTGCTCGGGCTTGTGGCCCTCGCAGCCGGATGCGGCTCGAGCGGTTCTTCGCCGTCACCGACTCCCGCAGCTACCCGGACTCTTTGGGTGCCTAATTTTGCCGGATCGTATATTTCGGAGTTCACCGAGAAAGAGCTGAAGACCAGCGGCGCGCCCGACGCGCACCTGATCAACCGGAGCGCGGATCTGGCGTCGCTCGAGGCGGTGATTTTCGACCATTCAGACAATCTCTGGGTCACAAATTGTTCCGACTCGACACTGGGCACCGGAACCGTCGAGGAATTCACGCACGCGCAACTATCCGCTCTCTCGCATAACCCGGTTCCGCCCGCCGCGGTCACGCTCGTCGACGATGGGCAATTCGATATCTTTGAGTGTCCCTATGGCGAACGATTCGATAGCGGCGGAAATTTATGGGTGGTGAACCGCTTCATGCCCGACCTCATCGAATTCACCCCTTCACAATTGAAAGCCGGCGGCATTCAGTATCCGCACACGACGATTACCTCGGACCCCTTCGAACAGATAGAGGATGTCGTGTTCGATCATTCCGGCAACCTGTGGACGATCGACATCGACGCTTCGCGAGTTTACGGGTTCAAGGCGGCGACACTTGCGGCGGCCGCAGGCACCTCCAGCAACATTACCCCGGACATTATCAATTCATCGACCGCCCTCAACGGTCCGGCCTCCCTGGTCTTCGACGACGCGGGCAATCAATGGGTGGCGAATTGCTCGGCGGGAACAGTCGTGGAGTTTGCGGCCACAGATATCGCGGCCACCGGCAGTCCCGCGCCGAAGGTTACAATCGCCTCGACGCCAGTAACGACGCCGTTCGGATCGGCCGACAGCCTGTCTTGCCCTGAGGGGCTCGAGCTCGACAAGCACGGCGACCTGTGGGTTGCCAACGCTGCCAGCGACAACACCGGCAGTCTGGCGGAGTTCACGCCCGGGCAGCTCGCCGCAGACGGCAGCCCGGTGCCGGCGGTATTCCTCGACGCCAATTCAACGCAAAGCAATCTTGACGAGCCGGTGCTGCTGTCGTTCGGCCCGGCGGTCAAGTAACTACACAAATCGGAGGGCTGGGCGGAAGGGTCGGAATGGCGAGATTCGTCGCGGCGCTGACTTGACCCCTAAACGGATCCAGGGGATAGGACAGAACATCCGCCCGCACTTCGATCAGGGAAAAGGAGGCCAAGGAAGAGTAGTAAACACTATGTGATCAGGCTCGCCGGCGAGTACGGTCGCTACCGAGTTGCTGCGCGTCGAGGGCTCGCGGGTCAACGCCAAGCGGACGCAGCACATCTGGCGGCGCGAGAGGCTAAAGGTTCCACCACGACGGCCGAAACGCGGACGGTTCCGGCTCAACGACGGTTCATTGGCTCAGGTTTTCGCAGTCGACTCAACCATCTTAAGTGCTTGATCTTTTTGAATTTCCGCCTCTTCCGGACCGTCGAGGGACGCTCTGGAAGGCGGTAAGCTGACCTGTGAGGGCCATCACTTGCGGACGAAACAGCCGCGCTGATTTTGGTGCCAGCTTCCGCAGGCGCTTATTCAGCCATTCCTAAGCGCCCACTTTCTGTGCGAGCCTAACGCCGAATTGTTCAGCGGCGTTACCGCCCAGCATTCGCGCGATTGTGGTCTCGTCAACGTGCGCTTCATTTAGAATCGCGATCGCGTCCCATGCACTGGTGGTGTCCTGATGCGGATAGCGCGAACCCCAAACTATCTTTTCGGCATAAAGATGCGGCAGCCGCTGAATTCCCCGTTCCTCGGCGTCGAAGCCCAGCATCACCTGGCCTTCCTTCCACAACTCCTCCGGGTCGGTACGAACCGGATAGAAGTGCACAATCGGAATCGTCCGCGTGGACGCCTCCATCTTCTCAAGTACCTCATGCATCCAGGTCGCCTTCCCGTGCGCCACCACCATCTTCATCTTCGGATAGCGATCCATCACGGAGAAACCGAGCAAGGTGGATCCGACAAACAGATAATTGTCCAGCCAAGACGACAGGATTGGCGACACCGCATGTCCAAGCTGCATACCGGTTATGAAAAAATCGGTGCTGCTGCCGCCGGCAAACGGGCCCCTGCCAGAGGCGCCCAGTATCGAGCTTTGCGAAAGCCGCCCCTTGATCTTTTCGATGAACGGACCGTGCGAGGTCCCCTCCGGATTCCACAGCCCGGGCGTAGGATGAACCGCGGCGGTCACGCCAACGTTTTGCAACTCCTCCCAGAGCGGCTCGTAGTATGGATGGTTCAGGTAGCGACCCTCGACGAACACTGGCCGAATGAACACGGCGGGGAAACAGGGGACCTGGGATATCCTCCGCAACTCTTCCAGCGCGAAATCCATGTTCTGAAGCGGGATCATTGCAGCGGCACAAAGCCGGCCCGGCGCGACACTGCAGAAATCAGCTATCCAGTTGTTATAGGCGCGGGCGAGTGCGTAGGCGACGTCCGGATCTTTGACTAAAGGGAAGCCTTCGGCGAACCATGTGGGATAAAGAAGCGCCTGGTCAACCCCCATCGCATCCATGTCGCGAAGCCGTGCCGCAGGTTTGCTGGCTCCTTCGTTTGCAGGATGACGCGTTTTCGGGTCGAGTTCGCCGATGGCTTCCCAAGTCATACCGGGTCGCCAAATCGCATGACTCGGGATGTTAAGGCTCTCCGTATCGCGGAACACTTCGCCGTTAATCTTGAGATAGGAACCGAGCTTGCCTTCTTCGCGCCACAGGGCGAGCTTGCCTGGAACGCGATACTCGGGTTCAAGATAGGTCTCCCAAAGCTCCCGCGGCTCGACGATGTGGGAGTCAGCGTCAAAGACTGCAAAGCCTTTTTTCTTCATAATCGGCCCGTCCGCTACATACTCGCCTAATGATCCTCCGCCCTAATGGCGAACGATCCCCGCATCAGGCTTGAGAGCCCGGTCAATTTCCTCTTCAGTTGGCCACCAATCGGGCCGCTCGATCTCGGTGACGCGCTCGCGGATTATCTTGCCCGGCTCATCTATGTTGTACAGACGGCGGGCATTGCCGCCGAGCATTTTCGCCTGATCAGCACTGGGCAGCTCGCACTTGCGCATCGTCGCGATCGCCCGCCATGCATCGTCGCCATCGTGATGATAGACATCCGACGACCAGGCCGAGATTTCACGGTAAAAATCCGGCAGATATGACGGGAATGCCTCGTCGCCCTCGAACCCGCAGAAACAATGCTGGAAGAACGTTTCGGTGGGCGGTTGCTTGAGCGCCGGGAAAGCCCGGCGGTTGCGATAAAGCTTGAAAGCCTTGTCGCATTCGTCGAGCAGAAAACTCAGCCAGGTCGAGTCCGATTCGAACACGGCCGCCTTGAGCTTCGGGTGGCGCTCGAAGAAGCCAGACATTAGTGTCATCGTCACCCACACGGACGCTTCGGCCATAAAGGCCTGCATGTTGCCAAGAAAAGTGTGAGGAACACCCGCAGTCGCCATTGTCCGCTGGATGAGCTGCGCGGCCGAGTATTGCTCCGTATACGCCCCTGGCACATGGCCGCCGATCGCCGGGAAGGGATGCATGCCGTAAACGACGCCGGCCTCTTCCATCGCGTTCCACAGCGGCTCGTATTTGGGCTGCACGGGATAGTTGCCCATCGCATCGGTGGGACGGATGAGCGCGACCCGGCAGCCCTTTTCGGCGACGCGGTACAATTCGTCGACTGCGAATTTGACATCCTGAAGCGGCAACAAAGCCGCGAAGTAAAGACGCTCGGGATTCTCCAGGGTGTATTCGTATGCCCACTCATTGTAAGCCTTGCACATCGCCCGTGCGCCAAGCGCGTTCCGCAGCCAGGGATAAGTGTCGATGTCGGTCGGGATGATCATGACCTGGTCGATGCCCTGGATATCCATGTCCCGCAGGCGCGGCCTGGGCTCGTACGCACCGCGATGATCAAGGTAATCGGACTGCTCCTTGGTCAGGGCCGTCTCGGGCCGGATATTGCGCACGTTGAGCGTTCTCTGGATGTTGTGCTTGATGCCGGGGCCGGACAACGAGACGAAAGGGAGGAACCCCGCAGCGCCTCTGAAACCAAGCAAGTGACCTCCGGTGTTGCCGTTGATCAGATATTGCTTAGTCTCAGGGTCGTACCAGTCGGTGAACTTGAGCGCTTCCAGTTCGTTCTTCGTGAGATGATCCTTGGCTCGTTCCCATATAACGGTCGGCTCCGTAACGTGGGCGTCGCAGTCGAAGGTCGCAAACTCCTTGGTCATCGGCGCAAACTTTTGAATCGGCATCACGCACCTCGTCCTGTTCTTCGAGCGGGAACCCAATTTTAAAAGTGATTACTCAGTTTCCAGCCACACCTCGGGCTTTGTAATAGCGCCGTGCCTGGCGAAAATCGCATCGATCTCCTTCATATCGGCGTCAGAAATGGACCATCCCAAGGCGCCCACATTGTCGCCAACTTCGCGTGGATTACGGCACCCGACCAGGGCGGTGCTGATCACAGGGTTCGACAGCGTCCAGCGCAGCGCGAATTGCGGAAGGGTTTTGCCGTAGCGCTTGGCCATTTCCTTGAGCTCCTCGACCGCGCGAAGGTTCTTGAGAAAATGGTCGGGGCCGAACAGATGCCGAAACAGGTTAAGATTGGCCAACTGACCGCGATTAGCACGCCAATCGCCTTTCTCGAAAGCATTCTCCTCGCTGAGCGTGCCGGTCAACATCCCGTAGGCGAGCGATCCATACGCCATCACGCCGATGTTGTTCGCGCGGCAATAGGGGTAAATCTCCTTCTCCATGCGCCGATCGAACATGTTCCAGCAATACTGCACGACATCAACCCGCCGCGTGCGCATGCACGTTTCAATTTCATTCAAACGGAAATTGGAAAGGCCCACTGCCCTGACTTTACCCTGCTTCACCAGATCGTCAAGCGCGCGCATCGGCTCTTCGAACGGCGTGCTCCGGTCGGTCCAGTGAATGAGATACACGTCGACATAATCGGTATTCAGATTTGCCAGGCTCTTGTCGATCGAATCCATCACGCGCTTGCGCGTGCTGTCGCGATAGTTTTTGGCCTCCGGATAGCCAACGCCGAATTTCGTGGTGATGACCGCTTCCTTGCGGCGAGAGCCAAGCGCCTTCGCCAGCGATTTCTCCGAAGCGCCGAATCCATACGCCTCGGCGGTGTCGAAGCAGTTCACCCCTACTTCGAGCGCGCGATTGACTGCTTTGATGAAGTCGGTCTCCTCGATACTGCCGTAACCGCCGCCGATTTCCCAACAGCCGAAACCTACCGCCGAGATTTGTATCCCGGTCTGGCCAAACTGACGATATTCCATCGCGCTTAGCACCTCCAGAGCGTTTGTCCGCAGCAGACTTTCTTAGGGTATGTACCGATCTCCCTCGTTAGCTCTCACAACCTCCCATAGCAACAACAGGGCGCGGCCGGAAGGGGCCGCGCCCGTTCATCGCTAGACCATGTTTCCCGCGGCAGGCAGGAACGATTGTCCGCCCATCGCAAAATCTGCATCAGCCCCGACGGGCTGCGGGATCTAGTCCCGTCGCGAGATTCTTTGCGCACTTGGGAGTCTAATGTACGGGAGCTGCTCCAGGCGTTGCCCATACCCACGCAGTGGCCACGTATAAGTTGGACCGATGCCGATTTCGACATCCTGTGGCGTCTTCCATTGATAACGCCGTTCGACAGTTTTCCGCACGCCCAATGGCGTGAGCCGCTCGTAGTGGTTGCCAGTTCGCCGTGGTGATCATGATATCGACCGGTAGCTCCTGTTTTTCCGTAGCCGTTCATACGTTGGCCCATCTTATTTATGCCATCACTACTCGCCCGGCGACTGCGGCAGCAATACTAACAACCCAGCAGGCTGTTGAAATAGTTTGGATCGTGCTCACGCACTAAACCTTGGCGACGGATCAACGGTCTTGGAGGATCGCGACCATGGAGATAGGCTCGACAACGTCTGGATCGCCCATCTCCGACTATCTCACGAAAAGTGAGGGTAATCGCGTATGCGGCTCCCACCAGACCGGCCGGAGGGCAGACTCGTCGCGGCCATCGGCTGCGGTTGCCCGGCTTTTAATCAACGAAAAGCGATCCGCGTGGAGGTATTTCGATGGATTTTGCTCCGTTCGACAGGCGCGGCTATCCGGTTACATCAGTACAAACCGGTTACGGCGAATGGGCGAACCACTACGAATCCACCGTGGCCGCCGAGCTCGATCGGCCGCTCTTGGAGACCCTCAAAGAGGTGAAGTGGGATAAGGTCAGAACAGCGGCAGACTTAGCGTGCGGCACCGGCCGCAGCGGCTCTTGGCTGTCGCAGCACGGCGTTCGCGATATCGATGGCGTCGATATCACGCGCGAAATGTTACAACTCGCCAAAGAAAAGAGCATCTACCGGCGTTTGCAACTCGCTGACGCCGCCGCCACGGGTCTGCCATCCGCCAGCTATGATGCTTGTACGCTGGTGTTGGCGGACGAGCACCTGGCTGATCTCGAGCCGGTCTATCGCGAAGCGGCGCGTCTGCTCGCTCCTGATGGCAGCTTTATTCTGGTCGGTTATCATCCCTTTTTTCTGATGAGCGGAACGCCTACCCACTACCATCGTCTGAACGGCGAGGCGGTCACGATCGAGTGCTACGTCCATCTGTTCAGTGAGCATCACTCGGCCGCAAAGAATGCGGGACTCATCCTGAGCGAGTTCCAGGAGCGTGTCATCGACGGAGAGTGGTTGCTGAGCAGACCGAAGTGGCGCGAATACACGCATTGGCCTGTCAGTTTCGCATTAGTTTGGCGCCATGGCCGGTAGTGGACAAATGCAGCAAAGTCGACGACATGAGGTGTGCACGGTTTGCACTTGCGCCTGACTTTCGGCGTGATCTATACGAAAACAGCGAAGCACTCTCCGCGTCATATGTGCCGCGTTAAATTGCGTCGGACTCGCGGAATACGAGTCACAGACTCTACAGGGAGAGACGGCTGCTGCGACTGTCGAGCCAAGCCGAATCTTGCAGGCGGCCGGCGGCGATGTACGTACCGCGCGCCGGCGGACCGGGACCATGATTGATTCCGAAGATTACCCGCTCATGACAGTTGGCGAACTAGCGCGCGATGTCAGGGTACCGCGCGAGGTTATCTATTCGTATGCCGATGAACTTGTCGTATGCCATGAACTTGGCGCGATCTGCCTGCGCCTGCCGGATGACCGCCGTCGCTATTCCGCGAAGTTTGGGCGCGGCGGGCCACTGCGTTTCCTAAGGCGCGCGCGATTCGCTCTTCAGTGACACGCGGAACGCATGGAACACGAAGACCATCACGGGGTTCTGATGCGAGGGTTCGCGCGCTGGCTCGTATACAGCCGGCCGCGCGCATGGTTCGGTATGGCGGTGGAGATTCCAGGTCTGCTGCGTGGGATCAAGGTTCCGCGCGGCGCGATCTGCCTCGATATGGCAACCGGCCGCGGATGGGCCAGCGCCGGGCTGGTGCGGCGCGACCCGTCGGCTCGCGTCGTTGCACTCGATTACGACGGAACTATCCTGCCGCACGCACGCGATTACCTGCGGTCGCACGGCGCCGCGGCAAACGCCGCACTCTGTCGGTCCGATGGCAAGCGTCTGCCGTTTCGCGACGGCTCCTTCGACTTGGTGCTTTGCCTGTACGGGCTCCATCACTTTCACGGCTATCTCGAAGCGCTGCGCGAGATCGCGCGTGTGCTGAAGTCCAGCGGAACCTTCGCGATGATCGACCCAATCCGGAACCCCGGCAGCCGGCCGGGCCGTCATCACGGCACCGAAGTTCCGACGCGCGACGAGTTGAATCGTATGCTCTGTGACGCCGGTTTCGAGATCGTGCTGTCTCGCATCTCAATCGGCAGAATGAAAGCGGTCACGCGCAAGAGGAACTCGGCAACTGGTATCTGAGACCCGCTCTCCCGGAACTTTCTCAGGAGCTGGTCGCCGCTTCACACCTGATGTGCCAAGCAAGCGCGGCATCTCTTCGTGGCAAATCTTTAGGAAATTGTGGCGCATCCCCGGTCAATTCGGCGCCATGATGACAGGCTAGGCACAACTGACGAAAGACTCCCGATCGCGCGCAATTCGCCGGAAGCGATTTCGCGAAGCACCGACCACCGGGGCGCCACAGTGACACCGTGGCCTTCAATAGCGAGTCGCCTGGCGAGGTCAAGATCATTGCGCCAAGCTAATCGGGAAGCAGCGAGTGACAAAACAGCGCAGGCGCCCCGATCGAAAGATGCCCCCAAGTGGTTTTCGACTGCTCAGCGAGCATTCCCCTGACTCGATCAAGGTTGTCGAACATGACGGGCGCGCTGGAAAAAAATCTCGCCGGCGGTTAGCCCGATAAGCTTGTTGGAACGCTTCAGCAGTTGCGCTCCAAGGCCTCGTTCCAACTCAATTACCTGGCGGCTCACCGAGGCTTGAGCCAGCCTGAGTTTTTTCGCCGCGCCGGTGAAGCTCCGCGTATCGGCGACAACTCGAAAGGACCTTAATAGGCGAATATCCAGTTCCATTGCAGGCGCGAATCTTGTTGATTACGGCCGATAATGGCCACGTCCGCATCTCTCATACTGACCAAAAAATAGACTCCTGCTTCTCGAAGCGGCATCACTCGGCGCGTCCGCTCCCGATACTCTGGCCTCATCCGCACCTCTGGGGCCGTTATTGGTGCCACATCGGCGACGGCATCAAGTTTGCGCTCTCACCGGAGCAAGTCAGCGGCCAGATTAATTCGCCAAAACGATGGAAGCGCTTAGCGTTCGTGATTGTGAGGGCAGGTAGTGACTGAGCATGCGACAGCGACGCACTGTCCATATTGCGCTCTGCAATGCGGGATGAACCTGATCATAGATAAGGGCACGGCAACTGTTTCACCTCGCGAGTTTCCCACCAACAAAGGTGGCCTTTGCCAAAAGGGTTGGACCGCCGCCGAACTGCTGTCGAATAGTGAACGCCTGACCGCGCCATTGATGAGGGACACCAAGGAGGGCAGGCTGCGCGCGGCGTCGTGGGATGAAGCGCTGGATCGGATCGCCGTCGAATTCAGTCGAGCGCGCCAACGCTACGGCTTCGACGCTGTAGGCGTGTTCGGTGGAGGCGGACTCACGAACGAGAAGGCCTATGTGCTAGGCAAGTTCGCGCGCGTCGCTTTGCGCACGAGCAACATCGATTACAACGGCCGCTTCTGCATGTCATCAGCGGCCTCAGCCGGGCTTAAGGCCTTCGGCATCGACCGGGGGCTGCCTTTCCCGCTTGAAGATATTTCGCACACTGAAGTGATTCTGATGGTCGGCGCGAATGTCGCCGAGACGATGCCACCAATAATGCAGTATTTCGACCAGCAGCGGCGGCGCGGCGGACGCCTTATCGTTGCCGATCCACGGGCCACGGCGACCTCGCGCGCTGCCGTCCTGCATCTCCAGTTGACCCCCGGCACTGACGCCGCCCTAGCCAATGGCCTGCTCCATCTCGCGATCGCTGAAGGGACTATCGATGCGGACTTCATTGCGGAGCGCACCACCGGCTACGAGGCTGTGCGGAGAATTGTCGCGTCGTACTGGCCAGAACGAGTTGAGCGAATCACCGGCGTGCCGGTCACACAACTGCGGGCAGCGGCTCGACTGCTCGGGCACGCGCAAACCGCGATGATTCTGACCGCCCGCGGCGCCGAGCAACAGATCAACTCGGTTAACAACGTACTCGCGTTCATCAACCTCGCCCTCGCGCTTGGCAAGGCGGGCAGGCCGTACTGCGGTTACGGCTCTCTTACCGGCCAGGGCAACGGACAAGGCGGGCGTGAGCACGGCCAGAAGGCGGACCAGCTTCCTGGCTACCGCCGTATCGATAACGCGAAGGATCGCGCATACGTAGCAGGTGTCTGGGGCGTCAGCGCGGACACGCTGCCGGGTCCGGGTCGTTCGGCCTACGAAATGCTCGACACCCTCGGCATCGAAGGCGGGGTGCGGGCGCTGCTCGTGATGGGCTCCAACGTCGTCGTGTCGGCGCCGAATGCGGCGCATATCGAAAAGCGGATGGGCGCGCTCGATTTTCTGGTCGTCGCTGACTTCTTCCTGTCGGAGACGGCGCGGTTGGCCGACGTCGTGCTGCCAACTACGCAGTGGGCAGAGGAGGACGGCACTATGACCAATCTCGAAGGACGAGTGGTAATGCGGCGCCAGGCGATTGAGCCACCGCTCGGAATCCGCACCGATCTCGAAATTCTGAGCGCGATCGCGAAACGGCTTGGATGCGGCGAAGGTTTCCCACTTGAGCCACACGCGGTTTTTGAAGAGCTGCGCGAGGCGAGCGCAGGTGGTGCCGCCGACTATTCCGGCATCACTTACCAAAGGATAACGGCCGAGGATGGCGTCTTCTGGCCATGCCCCGGCGAAGGACACACGGGCACGCCGCGGATGTTCCTTGATCGATTCGCAACGCCCGACGGGTGTGCGCGTTTTCACCCCGTCGAGTATCGGCGCGCCGCCGAAGAGCCCGACGACGACTTTCCGATGTATCTGACTACCGGACGCGTGATGGCGCATTACCAGTCGGGCACTCAAACCCGGCGGGTTGCGGCGCTGCGAGACGCGCAACCCGAAGCCTTTGTCGAGATTCACCCGGCGACGGCGAAGAGTTTTGGAATCGCGGAGAACGACACCGTGCGACTGACGACTCGGCGCGGAACCGCGATCATGACGGCGCGTCTGACCACGTCGATCAGGATGGACACCGTATTTGCGCCCTTCCATTGGGGCGACGCGGCGCGCGTAAACCTGCTGACCAACCCCGCGCTCGATCCAGTTTCAAAAATGCCCGAATTCAAGATCTGCGCGGTTCGTATCGACAAGGCCGCCGGTGATGGCTCAGCCGCGGCGCTGGGATGCCCAATCGGCCGCAACTGAGAGAGAGGAGCGATTTCTGGAGATGGGAATAACGGATTCCTGCAAGAAGAAACTGGTCGTAATCGGCAACGGCATGGCCGGTGCGCGCACGATCGAGGAAATTCTCGCGCGTGGCGGCGCCGCGCAATTCGACATCACGGTTTTTGGCGAGGAGCCGTACGGAAACTACAACCGTATCCTGCTTTCGAACGTGCTCAACGGTTCGCAGGATCCTTCGGAAATCTTTCTCAATGGACTCAACTGGTACGACGAGCACGGAATCGAGCTGCGCGCAGGCGTTCGGGTGGACGTAATCGCCCGGCCGCATACGGCGATTCATTGCGACGATGGCAACTGGTACCAGTACGACAAACTTATAATCGCGACTGGCAGCCGCCCATCGATTCCCCCGATTGCCGCCCTGAGAAAACCCAACGGTGAATTCAGGCCCGGCATCTTCGTGTTCCGCACTCTCGACGACTGCCGCAAAATTGCCGATTACGCGGCCAAGCGCCATCGCGCGGTTATCATCGGCGGCGGCCTGCTCGGTCTCGAGGCTGCACGCGGACTGCTCAATCGTGGCGTCGAGGTCCACGTCGTCCATCTTCTGGGCCATCTCATGGAGCAGCAGCTCGATCCGCAGGCCGGCGCGATCCTCAAGCACACCATCGAAGGAATGGGCATCCGGGTTCATCTGAAGAAGCTCAGCAAGGCCGTGCTCGGTGACAATGAAGTGTCGGGACTCGCTTTCGAGGATCGCGAGACGCTGGAGTGCGACATGATCGTGATCGCAACCGGAATCACGCCCAACGCGGAGATCGGTTCGCGCTGGGGTCTCACCACCGAACGCGGCATCGTAGTGGACGATCAAATGCGCACCTCGGACCCCGACATTTACGCGGTCGGGGAATGTGCGCAGCATCGCGGCCGCGTCTACGGCCTGGTCGCACCGTTGTGGGAACAGGCCAAGGTGCTGGCGGACCATATCACCGAAACCGATCGCGCAGCAGCCTACCAAGGCTCAAAGCTCGCGACCAAACTCAAGGTCATGGGTGTCGAACTCGCCTCGATGGGCGTGATCGCCCCCGACGGCGACCACGAAGACGTGGTTCAGTTCATGGAGCCGAAGCGCGGGGTTTACAAGAAACTTATCATTCGTGACGGCCGGCTGGCGGGCGGAATCCTGATGGGCGACATCAGCAAGGCCGCCTACCTGATGCAAGCGTTCGACCGCGGAATCCGTTTGCCCGACGAACGGCTGTCGCTGCTGTTTGATACCGGAGCGCCCAGCCCGGAGGTGACGTTCGACGAGATGCCCGCGAACGTGCAGATTTGCAACTGCAACGGAGTCAGCAAGGGCGCGATCGTCCAATGTGCCGCGAACGGCACGCGCAGCCTCAAAGGTGTCATGGAGAGCACCCGCGCCGGCACGGGATGCGGCTCGTGCAAGACACTGGTCAAGGAGCTGGTTGAATGGGCCTGCAAAGGACAAGTCGCAGAAGATCCCTCGCTACACTATTACGTACCGGGCATCCCGCTGACCAAGCCGGACTTGGTCAAAGCCATCCACGAGCACGACCTCAAGTCGGTTTCCGCGGTCTTCAACACGTTGGCCGACGGTAGAGACGACCCGGTGAGCAAGCCCGGACTGGCGTCGCTGTTACGGACCATCTGGCGCGACGACTACGAGGACGAGCGCGACGCACGCTTCGTGAACGATCGCGTCCACGCCAACATTCAGAATGACGGTACCTTCTCAGTCGTGCCGCGCATTTACGGCGGCGTCACCTCGCCCGCCGAGCTCAGACGTATCGCTGATGCGGCGGAGAAATACCAGGCGCGGATGGTAAAAATTACTGGTGGCCAGCGGATCGACCTGCTGGGCATCAGAAAGCAGGATTTGCCGGCAGTGTGGCGCGACCTCGGAATGCCCAGCGGCCACGCCTATACCAAGGCGTTTCGCACCTGCAAGACGTGCGTCGGCACCGACTTCTGCCGTTACGGCGTGGGCGATTCAACCCGGCTGGGCATCCAGATCGAAAAACGGTTCCAGGGTATCGAGTCGCCGCACAAGATGAAGCTCGCGGCGAGCGGATGCCCTCGCAATTGCGCCGAGGCGACGGTGAAGGACCTCGGTGTGGTAGCGGTCGAGAACGGCTGGCAGGTTTACGTCGGCGGGGCGGCCGGCTCCACGGTGCGCGCGGCCGACCTGCTCGCGACCGTGAAAACCCACGACGAGGTTCTGACCCTGATGGGCCGCTTTATGCAGTACTACCGTGAGAATGCCCGCTACGCCGAGAGGAGCTACGGCTTCGTCGAGCGATTGGGAATCGAGCGTCTGAGGACCCTGCTCGTCGAGGACAGCGAAGGCGAGGCAGCGCGGCTCGACCAGGAGATCGAAGCCGCGATAGCCGCCTATCGCGATCCGTGGATCGAAGGGCGCCAACCGTATGAGCCAGGCCAGTTCGCTGAAGCGACAGCGGTCGAAAATGAGGAGGGAGGATTCGCGAGCTGATGCTCTCCATGGATTCATTGGTGAAGGAAAGCGTGTCTTGGATGTCAGCCGGAAGCGTCGCCCAGATCGGGCTGGGGCAAGGATGTTGCTTTTTGATCGGCACCCGCAAGATCGCGCTGTTCCGATTGCGCAACGGCAAACTCTTTGCACTCGACGCCATCTGCCCCCATCGCGGCGGCCCGCTCGCCGAGGGCGTAGTCGGCTGCGAAACTGTCATCTGCCCGTTGCACGGCTACAAGTTCTCACTCACGGACGGGCGGGGCCTCGATAGTGACTTCAGCGTAAGGACGTATGCAACCGAAATACGCAATGGCTATGTCTACGTGAGGCTTCCGCTTTGATTTCCCGCGACGGCATTGCGGGCGCGCTCGCGCGCCACGGGGCGCCTCCCAAATTCTCCGTTCGAGCGCTCTTTCAGCACGTTCAGGTTCACGGCCAATTCAGTAAACACCCGTATGAGAAGATGAACGAAGCGTATTGAGCCGCTCAGGCGAGGTCGCTTTCCGCGGCGAGATTATGCGAATGGCGCCCCCGGTAGCGCGCTATCGTCGAGCACAAGAATCGTCCATGCCGGCATCGGCGAACAGGGGTCGACACCGCACGGCCGCGAGCCGAATATGCCGCGAGCGGCCGATTTTGCTCTCAGGTTCCGATTCGTTAAGCTTGGTCGAAGCGAATGGTGTTTCCAGGACGCGCCAGAGCCTTATTGAGGTGTCGACCCATGGCATATCATCCGATCGAGAACTATGCCATCGTCGGGAACATGAAGACGGCTGCGTTGGTCGGCCAGAACGCATCCGTCGATTTCATGTGTTTCCCGCATTTCGACTCGCCGACAATCTTCGCGGCCCTGCTCGACGAAAATAAAGGCGGGTCTTTTCAACTCGCTCCAATCCTTGGCCGGGCCCGGCATAAGCAGCTTTACTTGCCCGATTCCAACGTGCTGCTGACCCGATTTCTATCGGAGGAAGGAGTCGCTGAAGTCTCCGATTTCATGCCGGTCGAGGGGATAGGAGAAACGCATTTTTTGGTGCGTCGAGCCAGGACCGTCCGTGGTGAAATCCGCTTTCGGATGATCTGCGCGCCACGATTTGACTATGCGCGTGCTGCTCATCGTGTCGAGCTGGTAAAGGATGGCGCGCTGTTCATCTCACAAGGCCGGGACTGCACCGCGCTGAGGCTTAGGACTTTGATCCCGCTGCGAGTGGTTAACGGCGATGCCGTGGCCGAATTCACACTGTCGGGCGGCCGTTGCGCGGACTTCGTGCTCGAATCCGCAGGACCGCAAAGCGACTCGCCGTCAGCTTTGTCGGAATTCGTGCCAGGTGCTTTCAAGAGCACGGTCAATTACTGGCGCCGCTGGGTCGCCCGCTCCAGTTACAAGGGACGTTGGCGCGAGATGGTCAATCGCTCCGCACTCACGCTCAAGCTTTTGACCTCGCAAACCTATGGTTCGATGGTTGCCGGGCCGACCTTCGGTCTCCCCGAACGAATCGGCGGCGTGCGCAATTGGGATTACCGCTTCACCTGGATCCGTGACACTTCATTCTCGCTGTATGCGCTGATGCGTCTGGGCTATACGGATGAGGCGGCGGCATTTATGCGCTGGCTTGCGCAACGCGCTGGTGAACTTGAGCCGGACGGGTCTCTACAGATAATGTACCGTCTCGACGGCCGTCACGATCTGCCCGAGGAAATCCTCACCAATCTCGAAGGCTATCGGCAGTCCACGCCCGTCCGAATCGGCAACGATGCGGTAAACCACCTCCAGCTTGACATCTATGGCGAACTGATGGACGCGGTTTATTTGTACAACAAATACGGCCAACCGATATCGTATGACACCTGGACAAATATAATCCGCACGGTCGAATGGGTATCCATACATTGGCGTGATAAGGACGAAACCATCTGGGAGTTCCGAACCAGCCGGCAAGAGTACCTGTTCTCACGCCTCATGTGCTGGGTAGCGCTGGATCGCGCCATCCGGCTCGCCTGGAAACGCTCTTTCCCCGCTCCTCTAGCG
>JBOHWJ010000304.1:0-4836 GCA_050736495.1 Binataceae bacterium (SeqCode)
GCTCTACGTCGACCTGCACCTGGTTCATGAAGTGACTTCACCGCAGGCCTTTGAGGGCCTGGCGAAGTCGGGACGCAAGGTCCGCCGCCTCGATCGCACCTTCGCGACGATGGATCATAACGTCCCCACCACTGATCGTTCCAAGCCCATCACCGACCCCGATTCCAAACTGCAGGTCGAGACGATGCGCAAGAACTGCAAGGAGTTCGGCGTACGCCTGTTCGACCTCGGCTCTATCGAGCAGGGTATCGTGCATGTAATCGGACCGGAGTTGGGGCTGACGCAGCCGGGAATGATAATCGTCTGCGGTGACAGCCATACCGCGACGCACGGCGCGCTGGGCGGACTCGCGTTCGGCATCGGCACCAGCGAGGTCGAGCATGTGCTCGCCACGCAATGCCTGTGGCAGGCGCGGCCGAAGACCTTCGAGATTCGCGTCGATGGGAAACTCGGCGTGGGCGTCGGCGCCAAGGACATGATTCTTGGCATCATCGGCCGCATCACCACCGACGGCGGTACCGGCCACGTGATCGAATATCGCGGCAGCGCGGTCGAGGCGCTCTCAATGGAAGAGCGGATGACCGTATGCAACATGACGATAGAGGGCGGCGCGCGCGCCGGGATGATCGCGGCGGACCAGAAGACCGTCGACTATCTGCGCGGCCGGCGTTACGTGCCGGCCGGAGCGGCGTTCGACCAGCTCGCGAACAAATGGCTCGAGTTCAAAACCGATGAGGGTGCCAGGTTCGACCGTACCATGGCCTTCGATGCCGCGTCCTTCGCTCCGCAAGTCACCTGGGGAACAAACCCCGGAATGGTGACGGAAGTCACGGCGCAGGTGCCCGACCCGGCGAATTACCCTGACGCGGGCCAGCGCCGCGCAGTCGAACTGGCGCTCGAATACATGGGACTCAAGCCGGGCACGCCGATCGAGAATATCACGCTCGACCGCGTCTTCATCGGCTCATGCACCAACTCGCGCATCACCGACCTCAAGGCGGCGGCCGCGATCGTCAGGGGGCGCAAGGTCGCCAGCGGCGTGCACGCGTTGGTCGTGCCGGGCTCGCAACAGGTCAAGGCCGAAGCCGAGCAACTTGGCCTCGACCGTGTCTTCACCGAAGCGGGCTTCGAATGGCGCGAGTCCGGATGCAGCATGTGCCTCGGCATGAACCCCGACATCCTGACACCGGGCGAGCGCTGCGCCAGCACCTCCAACCGCAATTTCGAAGGGCGCCAGGGCAAAGGCGGACGGACTCATCTGGTAAGCCCCATAATGGCGGCGGCAGCCGCGATCGCGGGCCATTTCGTCGACGTCCGCGAATGGGCGAACAAGTAAACCCGTACGCCAAGCCCCGGAGAGAAAATTCATGGCGATGGAACCATTCAAGAATTTCAGCGGTCTGGCCGCGCCGCTCGACCGCGCCAACGTCGACACCGACCAGGTCATTCCCAAGCAGTTTTTGAAGGCGGTCGTGCGCAGCGGGCTCGCCAAGGGCCTGTTCTATGACTGGCGCAATCAGCCCGACCATCAGTTCGTGCTCAACCAGCCGCGCTTCGAGAAGGCGACGATTTTGGTGGCGCGGGCGAACTTTGGCTGCGGCAGTTCGCGCGAGCATGCGGTATGGGCGCTGGCGGATTTTGGTTTCAAGGCTGTAATCGCGCCATCCTTCGCCGACATCTTCCGCAATAACTGTCTCAAGAACGGATTGCTGACGGTAATTCTCAAGCCGGAAGAGGTCAACGCGATCTTCGAGGCGATCAAAGGCCACGACGACTATCATCTTAAGATCGACCTGCCCGCCCAGACCGTCGCGGACGAGTTCGGATGGTCGGCGCACTTCGACATCGATCCGTTCCCAAAGAAATGCCTGATTGAAGGACTCGACGATATCGCGCTAACGCTGGTTCACGACGGCGAAATCAAGGCCTACGAATCGGCGCATCCCGCACCCTACCGGCTGTAGCCTGTAGCCGCCGGTTCCACCGGCGACGGAATTACCGTCGCTTCGCGGAGGGCACGGACTTGGAGGCTTCGCCGATCGCTCAAACGATGAAAGCGTTGTTCGCCGTGCCCGGAGCCAGCGGCGGCGTGCATGAATTGCGCGAGACCGCCGTGCCGGCCGCCGAACCCGGCGAAGTTCTGGTCGCGGTTCACGCCGCCGGCACCAATCGCGGCGAATTGATTCGGCTGCCGCTGCTGCGGTCCGATAACCCGGCGCTGAAGCCCACTCGCGCCGGTATCGAGTTCGCGGGCGAGATCGTTGCGCTCGGCGCCGGCGTCAGCGGATGGAAGCCCGGCGACCGCGTCATGGGCCGTGCCGCCGGCTCGTATGCTGAGTATGTGCGGGCCAATCAGCGCGCTCTGATGCGGATTCCGCAAGATATGTCATGGGCCGATGCGGCCGCTATTCCCAACGTGTATGTGACCGCGCATGACGCCATTGTGACCAACGCGGCGCTCAGGTCTGGCGAATCGGTGCTGGTGACCGCTGGATCGTCGGGTGTCGGTACGGCTGCGATTCAGATTTGCCGCCATCTCGGGGCCAACCCCGTTATGGCGACCACGCGTTCGGCGGCCAAGGCGGAGGCGTTGCGCACACTCGGTGCCCATGGCGTAATCGATGCCAGCCGCGCCGATTGGCCCGGCGCCGTCATGGCAGTGGCAGGCAAGCGCGGAGTCGACGTCATCATCGACCAGGCCGGCGGCCCGATGCTGCCCGGAAATGTCAAAGTACTCGCCATCAAGGGACGGCTGATCAGCGTAGGCCGCAGCGGTGGCAGAACCGGCGAGTGCGATCTGGACGAGATAGCACGCAAACGCGTATCGATAATTGGCGTCACCTTCCGCACGCGTTCGCCCGAGGAGTCGTTGGTATGCGGTGAGCGCTTCGCCGCCGACCTGCTGAGCGCCATTGGGAGCGGCACGTTACGGCCGGTAGTCGACCGAACGTTCCCACTCGCGGGCTTTGCCGACGCCTATCGCCACATGCTGAGCGACACCCAGATCGGCAAGATCGTTCTCACGATCAACAACGCGGCAGCGTAAGCGTCACGGCGCGCCCGCGCCGCAGGTTGATTCTTACAGTACGCGATTACAGCAGGTGATCACTCGCCGCGGCGGAGAGCACGGCCCGGACGCGCGTGGGTATGCTGCTCGTCGCGCACGACCATGGAGCCATTGACGAAAACGTACTTGATACCGTCGGGATGGCGGCGCGGCTGATCGTAAGTGGCCGTGTCGATTATGCTCGCCGGGTCGAATACCACGAGATCCGCGTAGGCGCCCGGACAAATCGTACCGCGTCCGCGGAGGCCGAACTTTTGCGCCGGCATCGCGGTCATGCGGCGAACCGCTTCCGCCATGCTCATCAGGCCGAGTTCCCGCGCGTAGCGGCCGAGCACACGCGGGAAAGTGCCATAGAGCCGCGGATGCGGATTGCCGCCGGCGAAAATACCGTCGGAGCCGATCATAGTCGTGGGATGGCTCATCACGAAGCGGACGTCCGCCTCATCCATCGTTTCGATCACCGCGACCGCGCTGTTCCCTTCCTCGTCGACGATGCGCCGCGCCGCGGCTTCAGGCCCAAGCCGAAACCGGTCGGCGAGTTGCTTCAGCGTTTTGCCCTCGTAGTCGAGATGGCGCGGCGCCGACGCGATCAGAACATGCTCGGGACCAACCGTGCCGACTCCGCCCTCGCGCCCGCGTTCGTTGAATACGTTATTGTGCAGCAAGGCGACCAGCACGGTGCTGCCCGAGGTGTACGGATACTGATCGGCGGTCACGTCGAAGCCCTGGGCGCGCGCATCTTCGATCAGGCCGAGGGACTCGCGCACCTTTCCCCAATTGTCGCGGCCCGAGGCCTTGTGATGCGAGATTTGTACGGCCACGCCCGCCTCGGTCCCGATCCGAATCGTTTCGCGCACCGAATCGAGCAGGCCGGCCGCTTCATTGCGCATGTGGCTCGCGTAGAGCGCGCCGCTGCCGGTCATCACGCGCGCAAGCTCGACAATCTCCGCCGTCTCGGCGTAGCGGCCGGGTTCGTAGATGAGGCCGGTCGAAAGCCCCACGGCACCCGCTTCAATTGCCTCACTGAGCCATCGGCACATCGCCGCCTTCTCTTCATTGGCGGGTGGGCGCCGTGCGTTTCCCATCGCGGCAGTGCGCATCGTACCGTGACCGGCCAGCGTCGCGACGTTGAGACTCGGTGGGTCGCGGTCGACCGCTTCAAGGTAGCCGCGATAACCCTCCCACTCTGGCAAGCGCGCACGACCATGCATTTCGCCGAAGACGGCGGCGCCGGCACCGTAGGGCGCCGCGCCCATTCCGCAATTGCCGACCACCTCGGTGGTCACACCCTGCATCACTTTGAAATCCATTTCGGGCGCGATGAAAACGGCGGCGTCATCGTGGCTGTGCACATCGATAAAGCCGGGGGCGAGCGCGAGTCCTTTGGCTTCGATCTCGATGCCGCCGGATTCCGTGATTTGTCCAACGGCGCCAATTCTATCTTTATCGATCGCCACGTCGGCAATCACGGGGCTCACACCGGTGCCGTCGTAAACCGTGGCGTTACGAATCACTGCATCCCATCGGCGGCTCATAGCAGCTCTCCTCAGAGGCGCTCTTCAACATCGGATGCGTAGCAGAACCTTCACCCGGCTCGCAATGAAACGGCCGCCGGACTCCCCCTGTCGAGCTACGGAAATCGCGCGCAGGCAATTTCAGCCGGAGGCGAAGCGTGCGGGTGAAAGCTCACGCTCGCCGACACCGAAGCCGGCGAGATCGGCGGGAACACCGCGCCGCAACGCGAGACCGGCGCACAAACGGCCCATCGC
>JBOHWJ010000305.1:0-4848 GCA_050736495.1 Binataceae bacterium (SeqCode)
CAGCGGTGTCGGCACCACGCCGACATCGACCACATTGATTCCGGCCGGAATCAGCCCCTCGATGAGGAGGTCGCGCAGGGCGTCGGATGAGAGCCGGCAATCGCGGCCGAGCGTCACCGTCCGCTTGCCGGCTTCGAGCAGTATAGTGGCGTAAGCACGGCCGAGATCGATGATAAAGTCGTCGCTGAAGTCGTCCTCGACCACGCCGCGAATATCATATTCACGAAATACCTGGGGGTTCATTTGGCTCCAGATTGTCGCCGCCAACACCCGCCGAATCAACCGTTGGCCGCGCCGCGCACGCGCGCTAGTGTCGCAGTTTCAGGCGGCGCCCGGCAATCCAGAGCGAAGCCGGGTTAACACGCCAGCGCGCCGCCATCGGAGCGAATGGTTGTAAACGATCAAAAGGTCGCGGTAGTGACGGGCGCCGGACGCGGCGTCGGCCGCGCCATCGCGCTGGCGCTTGCGCGTGACGGCTTTGCGCTATGTCTCGCCGCGCGCACCCGCGACCAACTCGAACAGACGCGCACACTGGCCGGCCTTGCACCCGAGCACTCGCTTATCGTGCTGATCGATTTGGCGCAGGAGGACGCCCCCGACCAACTTTTCACCACCGCAGTCGAGCATTTCGGCCACGTCGACGTGCTCATCAACAATGCCGGATGGGCGCCAGCGCGCACACCGTTAATCAGAATCAGCGCGGCCGACCTCGATCGCGTGCTGGCCGTGAATCTGCGCGCACCCATCGCGCTTGCGCGTCTGGCGGCGGCGCACATGGCGCAACGGGAAAGCGGCGGCATCATCGTCAATATCGCCTCGGCCGCCGCACGTAATACGCCCGCCGGCGAGACTGTTTATGCGGCGGCCAAGGCCGGGCTGGTCGCCTTCACACACGCATGCTTCGCCGAGCTGCGCGCTCACGGCATCAAAACCTCGGTGATAATACCCGGGCTGGTCGATACCCCGCTGATACCGCACAACAAGCGCCTGGACCGCGGCCTAATGCTCACGGCGGCGGACGTCGCGGCGGCCGCGATGAGTATCGTCAACGCGCCGCCGGGCGCATGTCCGCTGGAAATAGTGATCGAGCCGCAACGTGATCCGATGCGCGCCCACTAATGAACCTCTGCACAAGCCATTTTTGTCATTCTGAACGGAGTCCGCGAAGTGAAGAATCCCGGAAAAACTTCAGAAAAAAGAACAGAATCCGGGATTCCTCGCTGATTCTAAACGCACGTCGCCGACTCCTTTGCTCGCTTCGCCTAAAGCTCTGCTAGAGGCGCTCGGAATGACAACACGACAGCTTGTGCGGAGCTTCCCTAATCGACTGGCACACGAATCGCGACGCATTTTGCTCGCGCGCGCGAGCCGCGCTACTTCGCGCAAGGATGCGGCGCGGTACACGGCGTTGCTTGAATCATGCGAAGCCGCAAAAGGGCGTCTGGATTCTAAAAGCCTTCCCGGCCTTCAGATTCATCGGCACAATCTCTGGACGAGTTGATTTTCTTTTGCTAGGAAAAAGCCCTGCGTGAATGACCCGTGGAACGACGCCGCGGCGTGCTCTGGTCTCGCGCTGCCGCAAGGTTGGCACGTTAGCAGTCTCGGCCCGGGAAACTGAATCGATAGCGATCTACGCGATGCGATCCTGAGTTATCCTGCCGCGATGCTGTTGGCTCGCATAGGCCTTCAAACCCAAGTGGGGAGGGGAACGGGGTCGATGTACCTCTATGTCCTCACAAATATGTCCTCACAAATCAGCCGCGAGGTTATCTCACAGGGTAGCCTGAATCTGACCCGGAGTGTGCCTGCACGCCGCGTCCTCACCCTCACGTTGGCGCTGGTGCTATGCGCCGTCTATGCCGGCGCCGCGGTCGGCGCATGCCCACCCGGCTTCGATGACGCTCCGGCCCTGCCGACGCATATAAACCAGGCCGATATCGTCGACGGCAAGATGTCATTTGGCGAGATTTTCAGGGCCGGCCAACGCATCTTCACCACCGACTTCAACCGCTGCGACGGCGCCGGACGTCCGGGTTCCACCGGCTCGGGCGCGGCGCGCACAGCCGACCCGCTTACCGGTCCGCGCTTCACGCGTTTATCGGCGCCCGACTCATCTTCTTGCGCATCGTGCCATAACGAGCCGCAACCGGGCGGCGCCGGCGATTTCGTATCCAACGTGTTCGTGCTGGCGCAGAATGAAAATCCCGTCGCGACCACCCTCTTGGATCTCAACTTCGCGCAGACTTTTTTGGAGCGCAACACGCTCGGCATGTTCGGTTCGGGATCTATAGGACTGCTGGGCCGCGAAATGACGCATGATCTGCTCGGTATCCAGAGCAAGGCTATCGCCCAGGCAAAGGAAACCGGACAGGATGTCACCGCCCAGTTGGTTACCAAGGGCGTCCCCTTTGGCCAAATCGTCGCGCATGCGGACGGCTCGGTCGATACTGGCGGGGTGCAGGGTGTCGATACCGATCTTATCGTCAAACCCTTCTCGCGCAAGGGGGCGACGCGTTCGGTGCGTGAGTTCACGGTCAACGCGTTCAACCAGCATCATGGCATGCAGGCAGTCGAGCGCTTCGGCGAAGGCACCGACCCGGACCAGGACGGTGTTGCCGACGAAATGACCATCGGCGACGTCACTGCGGTCAGCATCTTTCACGAATCGCTACCGATACCGGTGCAGCAAATGCCGAGGGATCCGAAACAGGCCGAGATCGTCGGCCACGGACAGAAAATGTTCGCCAAGGCCGGATGCGCCAGTTGTCATATCCCGGCGCTCACAGTTGGCAGCACTAACTTCTGCGAACCCGATCCAATGAATCCGACTAGCGGCGCGTTTAAGACCTTCGCCGACACCTCGCAGTCGTATTGTTTCGATCTACGCAAGACCAGCGGCATGCGCGGCGACGTGGTGAACGCTTACACGGACCTGAAACGCCACGTCATCTGCGACGACAACAAGCCCGAGTTCTGCAACGAGCCACCGGCACTGCTTCAGCTCACGGATACCGGCAAACCCTGTCCCTTCAATGAATACCTCACCGCGAAGCTATGGGACGTGGGCAACTCGACGCCGTACGGCCATCGCGGCGACGTCGACACCATCTACCAGGCGATCATTGATCATGGGGGCGAGGCCGCCACTTCGGAGGCCAATTACGAGGCGCTCCCAGACTCCGACCAGAAAGCCATCGTGGCGTTCCTGAAGACCCTGAAGATGCCGATCATCGCCGGCGATCCGGAGCCAATGGCCGCCGGTTCACCCAGAGCCGACCGCGAAGGTGACCATCTCCGGTTGGAGCATTAGTTTCGTGGCGGCGTTCCCCGGGTTGCGTGCACGGAAACATCCATGCGCGCAGGAGAGACGCGGAAAGAAATCGGCCGGATCAGACGAAGGTCGAAAGCCTGTCGTCTATGCGACGCCCCCGAGCATAGGAATGCCTGGGCTTTTCACGCAGAGTATTGGTTCAGGATGAAGCGCCGCGGATTAACCGTCCGCGGCGCATGAGACGTGGAGCATTCGGAAATCAAAGCTTCTGGCGGAGTTTCGCCGGGCCATCGCACGAAGCCGGATATCGACGCTCGCGTCGGCAACCCCTCGCGGATACCCTTCACGGCGCTGGTCGTCGCCGCGCTAGTCCTCGGCGTTGGCGCGGCGGTATTGATTTCGCCAGTGGCCGCGCTGGGCGTCGCCGCGGCCGGATTTCATTTTCCGTTTCCGCGCATCTTCGACCGCACCGTGATCATAACGTTGTTGCTCGCGATGCTGCTGTTCGCGCGGGCGCTGAATCTCAAGGCATTGATCGTGCGCGGCTTCAACTACGCGCGTGGCGACAATTTCCGCGGCAATGCCCTCGATCCGCGCGGGGGCACCTATCGACGAGCGCTTGCCAGCGCAGGCGGCGGACTCGTCCTCGCGCTTGTCGCGATGGTTATACTGTTTGCGATTGCCAGTGCGATGGGCGCGGGTGGGCGGGACGCGGTAGCGGCGGTGGTGGTACGCGCGGCGCGCTACGCACTGGCTGCAGTCGTTATCGCTATTATCGAGGAAAGCTTTTTTCGCGCCTTTCTGCTCGGCGGGATGACGCGCGACTTCGGCCGCCAAGGCGCATTGGTCGTGAGCGCGGCTATCTATTCACTCACGCACATCGTACGGGCGCCGGCGCATTACTATCTCGCCAGCTATCATCCCGGCGCCGGTCTCCATAACCTTGCGTTGAGCGCCGAGCGCCTCATCCATCCCGTGGCGGCGCTACCGACGATCGTGGGGCTCTTCCTGCTCGGCGTCGTCCTCGGCGAGGCCTTCCTGCTGACCGGCACGGTCTATTTTTCCATAGGATTACATGCCGGATTCGTGATCGGCGCCAAATCGTGGCCGGTGCTCGGTGACCATGGCGCGCGCATGCCGCTGTGGCTGGCGGGAACCGGACCGGTGCCGCTGATTGGTGGCGCCGCGGCATGGCTGATGGCGTTGATCGTGATGGCGATTTTGCCGCTGCTGCTCGGCCGCGAGCGCGCGGAACATACCCTCGATGCCGAATAAGCCCGCAGCGGCTCCCGCTTGGAAAACCGCCGCGGTCACGCGTCAATCCGCTCCGCCGGGGGGCGGCTATTTTATCGCCAGGGCATTGGGCGGCGATCCGACGCCGCCGGGAATGTTGAGCGGCGCCGAAGTGAAGAAGAAATCGTACCGGCCGTCGCGAGCGCAGTCGTCGGCCAATTGCTCGAGGTACCACATCTCGCCGATCGGCATGCCGAAGAACGACACCATGTGAAAGTGGAGCAAGTCGTTCGCGCTGGTGAAGTCCGCCGCTTGCGGCGGCGGAATCGCCTCGAGGCCAGGCG
>JBOHWJ010000306.1:0-3397 GCA_050736495.1 Binataceae bacterium (SeqCode)
TGTATTAGGCGACACCCCAAGCCGCCGCGCCATCGGCCGCACTCCCTCGCCCCTCGCGCTGGCCAGAATCACTCTCGCCCGCAGGGCCAACCCCTGAGCCAGATTCGGCGCCCGCAACCACGATTCCAGCATTGCCCGATCCGCTTCCGCCACCTTAAATTCCACCGCCATGCGCCCAGCTTAACACGGACCTTCCGTTACTGCTACTTGCGAGACACTACACTAGCAAAGGCGGAGCCGCAAGGCCTCAGTTCAGCGTAACTAGCGGTCATTTGCCCATGGTGGATCCAAATCAGGTCGTGGAGATCACTGGCGACGCTGGAGATGTTGCGCTGTTACATCCGCTAATGATTCACGGATTCGGCCCCAACCGGGGAAGCCGGATTCGGTTTGCTTGAAACCCGCGCTTTCACCTTAGAGAAGCAATGAGCCTCAACCGCTCGGATGGTGAATATTCGCCGGTCGAAGAGGCCATACGGCGAGCGCTGAACGCCACGAACGGGTGCCGAGTCTGACATGCCGGGGTGCGGCTCGCTGGATTTTCAGTTGAGCAAACTCCTTGCTATTAGCGGACCATAACCGCGCCGAGGAACGGGTGCGAGGGAATTAGTGCCGTCTGGGTGCCGGACGAAGTCATATGCTGATCTTCGTGGCACCTAACCGGTTGCTGGGTCGCGACGATCTTCGGTAGGTTCCTGAGCGATGCCGGAGACCATTCAGCTCTTCCGAGTCCTATTGGCCGCCCCTTCAGACGTAACGGAAGAACAAGCGCTCGTCGCGGATGCAATCAACGATTGGAATGTGCATCACGGCGATAGCGTCGAAGCGAGGGTAGAACTCATGAACTGGCGGACACACGCGCACCCGGACGCCGGCCGACGGCCACAGGCGTTGATCAATCATCAGTTTGCCGATCGCGCCGACGTTGTGCTTGCGATCTTCTGGCGGCGGTTGGGAAGCCCGACGGGGAAGGCCGCCTCGGGGACCGTGGAGGAAATCGAGCGTGCCCAAAGACGAGGCAAGAGAATAATGGTATACTTCTCGCAGCGCCCGGCCACGGAAAAAGAACCGCCTGATTCGCGCGAACAAGCTAAAATCGACCGCTTCAAACGGAAGTTGGGGCGGAATGCTCTGTATGGCACTTATGGCGATGTGCACGAATTCGAGACAGCTGTGAGGAAAGACCTGGCGCTGGTCATGCGCGAAGTGCTCGTGGCCGCGAGGAAAAAGCGATGAAACGCAGCGGTTCACCACGCGCGGAGAAAAGCACGATCACGAACGGCGTGAACGTTACCGCGATCGCGGACAGTACCATTTATGGCGATGTGCGCACCAGTCCGACGACCATCAATCAAATTCATCGCGGTCGTCGCTCCAGCCGACCAACCGAATATCCCGTCGGTTCGATTGGAAGGGACCTCGTGAAGCGAAACTACGTCAGATATTTGGTCGAACGCTATCACCGCTTCCGCCAGGCCAACTCGAGCTTTGGCAGTGGTCCGGCTCGATTCAGTTATGCGGTTATCTTCAAAAACATCGAGCGCGAGTTCAAGGCCCCAACGTATTTTATCCCCGAGACGCGATTCAACGAGCTTGTGGAATATTTGCAGCAGCGCATTGACCGAACGATTCTGGGCAGACGCAACCGCGCGAGAGCGATCCGCAACTATGCGAGTCCCGAAGAATTTGCGGCTGAGCAGGGGGCACGGTGAGCAGACGCTCTGCTCGCGGAAGACGAGACTAGCGTAATGCTCGTCCCATTCCTGCCGCGCTTTGAGATAGACGCTGTCGTCCATGCCCTGCTGCCGTCCATGCCGACGCCTCGCCGTGACGTTGTCGGAGTGACCTCCCTGTCTTCAGCCACTCGGCCATCCCTCCGGCTGCGAGGCCATTGGCCTAGCAATCCGGCGCGGCGGGAGGGGACGCACCGCCGGTCAGAAATACCGGCGCCACGCCCGATGCCGACCGGCGCTACGGACGGACGGCCTTGTCGTGATAACAGGATCAATCCCGTATCTCGTGCGGCACCGGGTGCGATCGGATTCAGCGGGCGCAGCGTTCGACGAATTGCGGCGCTTATTCGACGAAGTCCCAAGCGAATGAATCGCAGCTCAATGACTGACAATCCCGAACCACGTCTCATCGTGTTCTCGGCGGTGGCCGATGCCGATTCGATCACCAGGATGCGGGAAGTTATCGTGGCGTTCCGAAAGGGTTTTCGGACTATTTTGGCGTAGAACGTTTTCGTGGTATTACGCATACACGCCCATTAGGCAGGAGCAACCGTGTGCCAGTCGAGAGCCCATCCCTGTCACAGGCGCTGGCGGCCGCACTAACGTGAAGCGGCTTCGCATTCTCGGGTGGTTGACGCCCGTAAGAAGCGGAACGCGCTTGCGGCGTCCAGCATAGCGCGCTGTCGATTATACACGGGCTCAAGCTTTTGTTCTTGCAAGCAGTTCGCGAGGCCGATAAGAGCCTGCATCAAGATTGAAAATTGCAGTTCCAGCTAAAGTGAGGAACACACTTATGAGTGGCTACACGATCATCGACGTCGATACCCACGTCACTGAACGTCCGGACCTGTGGACCAGCCGAGCGCCTGCCTCGATGCGTGACCGGGTGCCGCGTATCGAGACCGGCAAGAATGGGCGCCTGTCGTGGGTTCTGGGTGGAAATTCAATTCTGGCAAACCCGGGGTTGACCGCGACCGCCGGAGTGGGAAGCTTCAAGAACCCGCCCCGGACTTTCGAAGAGATGCACCCGGGGGCATACGATGCCAAGGCGCGGCTGCGCTACATGGACGACATGGGCATCTGGGCGATGGTCATGTATCCGAACGTCGGGGGGTTCGGTGCCCAGCAGTTCCTGAAGTTGGGCGACCCCGAGCTGATGCTCACCTGCGTGCAAATCTACAACGATTGGCAGACGGAGTGGGCGTCGGCCGATGCGCGCCGCTTGCTGCCGATCACCTCGACACCGTTCTGGGATGTCACCGCCGCGGTGAAAGAAGTACGGCGCTGCGCCGCCATGGGCCACAAGGGCATCCTGTTCACCGGGGAGCCGCAATACTGGGGACAGCCGTTGCTCGGCGATCCGCATTGGAATCCGCTGTGGGAGGTGGCCGTCGAGTTGGACCTGCCGATTAGCTTCCACATCGGTTCGGGCGATATGGAGGAGGGCCTGCTGCAAACCAGGATCGCGTCGTACGGCCGGATGGCGGCGTTTGCCGAGCTGGCGGTCGATATCTTTCTGCGTAACGGCGTTCAGCTAAACGACTTGCTAATGTCGGGAGTCCTGGCACGCTATCCCAAGATTAAGTTCGTGTCAGTAGAGAGTGGCATCGGGTGGATTCCGTTCGTGCTCGAAGCGATGGATTACCAGTTCCGCGGCAATAATG
>JBOHWJ010000307.1:0-6695 GCA_050736495.1 Binataceae bacterium (SeqCode)
CGCCCCGACCTGGTATGGATGGAAGCGGCGGCCTCGCGCGCCAATCCGCAGGCGGCCAAGGAGGCCTGGCTTGAATACCTGATTTTGGCGCCCACCGGCCGCCATGCGCCGGCCACCCTCAACGCGCTCGCGCACATGTACTGGCATGTCGATGACAACGCCAACGCGCGCAGCTATTTTGAGCGGCTGGTGCACGGTTTTCCACAAAGCGAGCTGGCACCTTATGCGATGTTTGAGATCGGCCGCAGCTACGAGGATGACGGCAATCTGAGCGCGGCGCGCACCGCTTATCAGAGCCTGGCGCGGCGCTACCCAGCGAGCGATTCCGCGGACGACGCGCGTTTCCGCGCGCCGTTCATGCTCTACATGATGAGGCGCTATGCCGACGCGGCCTCCGAGTTCGCCGCGATGCGCGAGCGGGCAGAGGCCGGTTCGGAACGCGACATGTACACCTATTGGGAGGCGCGTGCACTCGAACATAAGGGCGACGTCACGCGATCCAGCGAATTACTCGCGCGCTGCGCCGCCAGTATCGCCAGCAATTACTATCCCGCGCTCGCGAGTCTGCGCACGCACGTCATGCCCGCGGCGTTTCCAGCAGCCAACGTCCCCGCGCTCGTTGCCGGTACGCCGCCGGGGGTGATTGGCCCGGACGAGTTTCACATGACTCGCGTAATCGCGCTACGTCAACTCGGACTGCGCGAGCTCGAACCCGCGGAATTGCTCAAGCTCGAAGCCGGCGGCGGGCAGAATCCGGCCCTGCGCGATTTCATCCTGGCGGAATTGCAGGCCGCCGGCGCGTGGTACGATGCCTTGATGGCAGCTACGCGGATGGCGAGCCACGGTGAAATAGACCACAGCGTCGCCGAGCGTATCCGCTATCCGCGCGCCTACTGGGAGCTGGTTTCACACGCCGCCAGCCGTACCGGGCTCGACCCCTACCTGGTGCTGGCGCTGATGCGGCAGGAAAGCCTGTTCGATCCCGGCGCGCGCTCGGTCTCGGACGCGCGCGGGCTGATGCAACTGCTGCCGTCCACGGCGAACCGTTTCGCCAGCGTAGCCGCGATGACCGCGTCGCCGCTCAATCTCTACGACCCGAACGTCAACGTGGAGCTTGGCACGGCCTACCTGAAGAATCTCTTCGCACTCTTCGGCGATGACCGAGTCAAGGTGGTTGCCGCGTACAATGCCGGCGAACATGCGGTCGCCGGATGGATCGCGAAACATCCGGGAGACGACGACCAATGGGTCGAGAATATTGGCTACGGCGAGACGCGCAATTACGTGAAGAAGGTCATCGGCGGGCTGCGCGAATACCGGTTGCTCTACCAGCACGCCTACAATGCATCGAGCTCGCCGACGCCGCCACCATCGTAGGGATGGACGTTGGCGAGGATTTTCTCGACCTCGCGACCATAGCCGCCGACAGCCGCATGCTCGGACTGGCACGTGTCGGGCTGAGCGGACTCGATGCGGGCGAGCCAATCAGCGATCTTGCCCGGCGAATCGCGGCAGCCGTGCCGCGGATGGAGCCGGGCGCGATAGCAATGGTCGATTCGCCGCGATGGCCGGTCGACCTCGACAACTCGTCGCAAATTCCAAAGCGGCGCGCGGACGGTGCCCGCGTGCGCGGCGTTGACGCTATTTTGCGGACGCTCGTGGCCGAACTTGGGACGCATCGCCAATTTCGCGGGATGGGCCGGCTGGCGATGTTTCCGACGCCGCCACTGCATTACTTTCTGCGATGTGTCGGCAGTCCAGCTTGCAAACCGCATCTGCGCGCGATCGGCTGCGAACTGCTCGCCGCCGCGCCCGACGCGCACGCACGGTTGATCATTGAGCGGAACGATTTGACTCCACCCATCGGCGGCGCCATCTTCACGCGCTTCATGCTGGCTGGTTTCGCCGCCTATCGCGCGCTTGACGCGATGGGCGTGCGGACGTTCGAATCGTATCCCGATCTTCAGTTTCGGCTGTGGTCGCATGGCGCGCCGCTGCCGCCGAAAAAGCGTGGCCGCGACGCGTTCGCAGCGCGTCAACGCATCGACCTCCGATTGGCGCGGACGCTCGGCTTAAGCGATGCCAAGCGCATGACGACGCTGGATGAAGCCGATGCCGCGATCCTTGCGCTCGGCGCGGCCGCCGCTCGTGCCGCTGGTGTGCTGGCCGTGGTCGAGAACCGCTGCGAAGGACGTTTTGCACTGGCCCTCGACCGCGCAGCCGCGCATGCGCTCGGGCTCAGCGCGCCCATCCGCATGTAACTGACTTACCGGGGACGATACAGTTTTCGTTTGCGCCCCATCGCCGACTGCGTTGGAATCTCATCAGCACGTCAGGAAAAGGAGGCTTGATCATGACGAACAGAAAACCCTGGCTCTATGCGATGCTGGCCCTGACGGGCGGACTCGTGGGCGGCGCGCTCTCGAGCCACCTGTGGCCGACCGCGAGCGTGGCGATGGCGGCGGCCAGGCATCACCGCACGCTTAGTGCTGACAAGTACGTCCTGCTCGGGCCCAACGGCGAGCGCCGCATGAGCATGTCAGTGCTGTCGTCGGGAGTCGCCGACCTCGCCCTGTATGATGCCCAGGGTGTCGACCGCGCGGAACTACGTGTGGCGTCCAATGGTGCCGCCGCAGTCGGCTTCTATGATGCCGAAGGGAGCCAGAATGTGATCCTGGGCGCGAATCCCGACGGACGCGATGGCCTTGGCATCTACAACAAGGCCGGCAGGCAAGTCGCCGGGCTGTCGGCGGCCAAGGATGGCCAGTCGAGCCTGACGCTCTATGATCCCACCAATGGCCGCGCACGCGCCGGCCTCGGAATCGCATCCAGCGGCGCGCCCGCTCTGGTGCTGTTCGACAAGGACGGGCGTGATCGCGCGGAACTGCATGTCGCCGCCAGCGGCAAAGCGGGACTGGCGTTGGCGGACGCGAATGGCAAGACTGTCGCCGCGCTGCCGTAGCAGGTCTTTGGGAAATCGCGGATCATGAAACCGCGGCCGCTTCCGCCGCTGCTGAAGTTGGCCGGCTATCGCGCACAGACCGCCCCATCAATTGGAGGAGATGGTGATGTATTCGATGTTGAGACAGTCGCTGGCTTTTACACTCGTGGTTCTGATGATGTTGGCGATGGTGGGATGCAGCGGACAGCCGCTGAGCACTCGTGAGAAGGGGACGCTGGCTGGAGCCGGTATCGGCGCCGCCACCGGCGCGATTATCGGGGCGGCTGTGGGAGCGCCGGGGGCGGGTGCGGCTATCGGCGGCGCGATCGGCACAGCCGGGGGCTACGTCGTCGGCAATGCGCTGCAGAACCAGCAGGTTCAAACCCAGCAGACGCAATCGCAATTGTCGGCACAGCAACGCGAACTCGAACAACAGCGCCGCGAGATTCAGCGATTGCAGTCGCAAAACGAAACCGAGTGATCAAGGCGGCTGGGCTCCCTCAAGCTCTGCCGCAGCGATCTTTTTTCAAATAACGAAGATCGCGTCACTGTTCGACGCCTCGTCGATCACGCGTGCCACACGCCTACGATGAGGCTTGTCAGCGCCCCACTGTTGTTCGCGCCGCGCAACTGCATAACCCGCTCAGGGCGCGGCGGGCGCTGTCAGGCTTTCTTAGCGAATGGGCGATCGCGTTCAGTCAGCGCCGCCTTCAGTCCCCGCTCGCGGCTCGCCTTCATCCAATTCTTCACCGCGTCGGTCTGATGGGCGATACAGTCGAGATCGGCCGAGGACTGCTCGGCCGCCCTGAACCCCATCACGTCGAGCCAGCGATTGACGGCGGCCTTATGCAGCGCCAGCAATTCGACCGGCACCATCGCGACGCGGCGCGCGTAATCGAGCGTTTCAGCCTCAAGCCTGTCCTTGGGGTAGACGCGATTCACCAGGTGCCATTCGAGCGCCTCTTTGGCCGACATCGTATCGCCGGTGAAGAAGTACTCCTTGCTCTTCCGCGGTCCCATCAGGAGTGGCCACAGTGACAGCGTCGGGATGATGCCGAGCGCGCGGCCAGCCGGATGGCCGAATTGTGCATCCTCGCTGGCGAAGACGATATCGCAGTGGCCTGCCAGTTCGGTCGCGCCCGCGAGACAGTAGCCATGCACCTGCGCGATGGTCGGCTTCTGCAACGACCATAGCCGTTGCCAGCGTTCGACCAGCCGCTGCAGATTCATACGATCGCTGCTCACGGTGAAGCCCGAGCCCGGCTGCTGCGTGCCGCCAAGGTCGTAGCCGGCACAGAAGGCGCGGCCGGCACCGCGAATTATCAACACGCTCGCGTCGCGATCGTTTTCGAATTCCTCCATCACCTGGTCGAATTCCTTGAGCAGTTGAGGCGACATTGCATTGAGTTTTTCTGGACGGTTGAGCGTGAGGCGAAAGATCTTTTCCTCCGCCTTCTCATAAACGACAGTTTCGTAGCTCGCCATCAGAGTGTCCTCCGGCTTAATTGATTGCGGCGAGAAACGCGGCCACGGCCGTCGCCGTCTCCGCCTGCGCTTCCCAGAAAAACAAATGGCTGGCGCCCTTTATTTCATGGAGCTTCGCGCCCGCGATACGCTCCTGCAGGATTTCGGAGTTCTTCGCCGGAACGATCGTATCGTCACTGCCGGTGATGACCAGCGTTGACGCCTTGATCGCGCAGAGGCGATCGAAGGTATCGAACTTCGTGATCGCGTCCCATTGACGCGCATAGGTATGCAGCGGCGTAACCGGATATTTCCCGAGATCGGCGAGACGTTCGTCGATGAAGCGCCGGCCTTGCTCCGATGCGACGAAACCCGTGCTGCAACATGCGGTGAGTGCGCGGCGCGCCTGCTCCATCAGGGGCAGGTCGGACGTCGGCGAAAGACTGGCGACCGCCGCCGGATCGCCCATCACGGCATGCGCCATTCCACTGTTGGTGCATCCGAGGATGAGGCCGTGGACGCGCGTGGAAAAATTGAGCGCCAGTTCCTGGGCGATCATACCGCCCATCGAGATGCCGAAGATATGCGCACGCGCAAGCTTCAAGGCGTCGAGCACGGCGACGGCGTCGGCGGCCATGTCCACCACCGTCCACGGCTGATCGGGCTTGTCACTTTCGCCGGTGCCGCGGTTGTCGATCACAATCGTGGTGAACCGCTTTTCTAGCAGTTGCAGCAGCGGTTCACCCCATGCGCGGCCCGAAGCGCTGTAGCCCATGATCATCGCGAGTGGCGTGCCCTGGCCGCGAACTTCGTAGCGGATTTTGACTCCGTCTTTGCCGTTGCAAAATGCGCGAGTTTCCATCGGGGTTGCTCTCCTGGTGCGGCGATGAGACGCCGGATTCAGAAAGGGGCGACGCTGGTTGGGGCCGCGGGCCGGGCGTCAGCCCTCTCGGCGAGAATCCTAGCAAGGATACGGTAGACTTCGCGATTGACGATGAGGCTTACGTGGCGGCCGCCGACCTCGTGATTGGCGCCATCGCGATCCACACAGCTCCGCCAGTCGATCACTTCGTCCTCGCGGGTGTAAACCGAACTGAAGGCGCCGCTTGGGCCACGAGGCGCGCACAGCGTCGCCGCGAAATCACAGCCGCATTTTGCGGTGCCGCAGTGCGCGGGCGTGCCCGCCAGGTGCTGCCAGAACCCGGCGATACTCTCGACGAAAGGACGGATGCGGCCTTTCAACACGGCCCATTCGTTGCGCACTGGCGTGCCGAGTCCGATGGTATGACTCACCGCCGCGGGTAACGTCGCGCTGAGCGAACGCGCGACCACACCGCCGAGACTGTGTCCCACCAGCGTCACGCGCATGCCGGTTTCACGTGCGATTCCAGCGATACGCCAGCCCAGCCGCTCGGCCTTCTCGCGCGGGCATCCGAGATTCAAGTCGATTCCGGAATGGTAAGGGCTGTAGCCCAGGCGCCGAAGCCAGCGCGCCATCGGCGCCATCGCCCAATCGCCGGCAAAAAAGCCCGGGATGAGCAGGACCGGTTCGCCGTTACCATGCGGAACGCCAACGCCGTAGCAAACCGGGTCGCCGAGCAGTCCAGAGAATTGCTCCATGTAATCGAGACAGGATGCGGCAGTCAGGTCGAAGAACACGCAGCCCAAGCCTCCCCGCGTTCAAATCATCGCGGGATACTAGCCGTGCACTGCGCGAGGTGTAAAGGAACCGGTGTGAATTTCGGGAAGATGCGCACGCATCAAAAGAAGAAAGTCCGTAGGCGTCACCGCGGCGACGCCGACGGACCAGGTACCAGACAAAAAGTAGAAAGAAAGAACTGGGAATTAATTCTGTTCGGGCTGCTGTATCCGCCAGAGATTGCGGGCAATACCGGCGGAGCGCTCGACGAATTTGCGCGCCAGCGAATGCTGCACTTCGAAGACCCGCGCCAGCGGCGTTTCCTTGGCCCATTCGGTCGCCTTTTCCTGCAAATCAAGCGTTTGCTTCGCGAACTTTTCGCCGGTCTCGATGTACCATGCCGCGGCTTTCTTCGCGCCCTCAATGCTCAAGCAGGCTTCGCTGAGCTTGCCAAAGGCTTCGTACAGTCCTTCACGAGTTTGATTTTCGGCCACTTGGTTGATTCCTCCAGCCCTTTTCGGGGCAGACTTCCGGCGGGACTTATGCCCGCGTTTTGCTTCACTTAAGTTAACCACAAAGCCTTCTTGCGCCCGTCCGATTTGTCGCCCAGGCGACAGTTGCGGGCGATTCTTACGTGTGATTGTCGCGCTC
>JBOHWJ010000308.1:0-5318 GCA_050736495.1 Binataceae bacterium (SeqCode)
TTCACGAGCTAGGCGCGCGTGCGTCGGTTGCGATCAATCCGGAGACACCGGTGGAGCGGATTCTCGCCGCCGCCGAACATCTCGACATGATCCTGGTGATGAGCGTGCATCCGGGCTTCGGCGGCCAGGACTTTATCCCCGAAAGCCTCGCCAAGCTGCGAAGGGTCAAGCGTGAGCTCGAGAGCCGCGGGCTCAACGTCGATATCGAAGTCGACGGCGGCATCAAGGTCGGCAACGTGGCGCAAGTGACCGGCGCGGGCGCGAATGTGCTGGTCTCAGGATCAGGCATTTTCCGCCATGGCGATTATGCACAGATAATCGCGCATATGCGTGAGAATGCCGCCGTGTCCGACTGAGGCCGAGCCGAAGCACCAGGAGCGTAGATCGCGCAGTCGCCGAGCGCAGTCAGACCGGTGACTCGCCTTGGCGCGCCGCCGATGCTATATAGATTTCCCGCCGGCATTTGGCCGGTGGCGGCGATTAGGCAAACCGTCAACGGAAGGTGTAGGTTGCTGGCCCTACCTGCCCAAGCGCGCTAGTGTTTTGACCGGGAACGGGGTGTAGCTCAGCATGGCTAGAGCACTGCGTTCGGGACGCAGGAGTCGCTGGTTCAAATCCAGTCACCCCGACCAACTCCAACTCCCCCCGGGAAAGCGGACAAAATCCTGGCAGCCAAGCTCGCATTACTGGTGGTGGCATCCTACCTGCTGGGGTCGGTGCCCGTAGGGGTTATTGTCGGGCGGTTGCGGGGCTTCGACCCGCGTGCGGTTGGCTCCGGCAATATCGGCATGACCAACGTCTCGCGGGCGGGCGGCAAGGTCGCGGCCGCGATAACCTTCATTGGTGACCTGCTCAAGGGATTGATTCCGGTACTGGTAGGGCATGCGTTCGGCATAGTCGTGCCGGTGCTGGCGCTGGTTGGGCTAGCGGCCTTTGCGGGCGCGATTTTCTCGATCTATCTGCGTTTTCATGGCGGACGCGGGGTCGCGACTTCGGTCGGAGTATGGCTTGGGCTTGCGCCGTTTCCAATTCTGATAGCGATCGGTGTCTTCATCGTCGTGGTCGCGTTGACGCGCATTGTTTCGCTCGCTTCGATAAGCGCCGCGATCACGCTGGTGCCGGCGGTGGCGGCGCTCGGATGTCCGCGGCCGTACATTCTGCTCGCGATCCTGATGTCGGCGCTCGTGTTGCTGCGCCATCATGAGAATATTCGCCGCTTGATCAGTGGGGAGGAGCCGGTCATTGAGGTCGGGAGGCGTGGCGGCCATGGTTGAATGCGCCATGGCGAATGCCCGTTGTGTGGCCTTACGCCCCCCCTATAACCATCCGAATGCCTTCCGAATATGCGTACTGGTGTAAGTCAACGCCAGCCAGCGCCAGAAAGCGATGGCACTCGCATTGCTCCCCTCGAGGCTTCATGGATACTTGCGGCTAAATTCCTTGGGCTGGCGGGTGAGACTTGCGCGAGCAGTTGCATATCTGAAAAAGGTACAATCAAGGTGACGGGGAGGGCCTCGGCGGACACGTTCTCTGCTTGGAACCGCCCACAGGAGTCATATGAAAAAAGTTGAGGCAATAATCAAACCGTTCAAACTCGATGAGGTCAAAGAGGCATTGTCGAGTATCGGTGTGCAGGGCCTCACGGTCAGCGAAGTTAAAGGCTTTGGCCGCCAGAAAGGGCATACCGAGCTTTATCGTGGTGCCGAATATGTGGTTGATTTCCTGCCCAAGGTAAAGCTCGAAATCATCGTCGCCGACGAAATGACGACGCAGGTGGTTGAGACTATCGAACGAGCCGCACGCACCGGCCGTATTGGCGATGGCAAAATTTTCGTCCTGCCAATGGAAGAAGTGGTGCGCATCCGCACCGGCGAGCGCGGCGCCAACGCCCTCTGAGCCTGAAGATTCATGGGCGGCACGCCGTGGGGAGCCGCGAAGCCCGCATCAGGAGGCGGTCGTCCGGGGACCAAATTGATTGCCTGATGAATGCCCCGTAACGGCACGCGCCGCGTTTTTTTGTTTTGTTAGCGCTGAACCCAGAGGTCGCGCGCGCAATTCCATGAGCGACCCGAGAGTCTGCGCGCTCAAGTGCACGAGCCGCTTGAGCGGAGTGCTCCTTGTCCGAACGACCATCCGTCCGAAGGTCAAGAAGCGGGGGGGTCAGTCGATGTTGGACTTGGCGATGTAGCCTTTGAGGCCTTGGTTGGGACCCGACAGAACTTCGACTACGTCTCCCTCCGGATCGCTCGACAATATTTTGACGGGTGTGGCTATATCGACCTTCTTGCTCACCATTTCGGAGCCGACGCCGCCGAGCATGCCGAGCGCGCCGCCTTGGGTCTTGAGCGATTGCAGGCGATCGTAGGACGCTTTGTCCGGGTACACCGCGACGCTGGTGTCGCCGGTGGTCGAAACGAGCTTGTGGCCGCATCCGGCGACCACCATCGTGGCCAAAATCAGCGTCGCGGCGGCAAGGGAAAGGTTGGCGATTCGCACGGGCATTTTCCTCAAAAGATCTGAATCCGTCCGTCAAATTTGCGTCGGCGGCAGCCGGTCGCCTCAATCGGGCGGCGTCAGCCACGGCCAAGGTTGCGCGCCGCCTTGCTTGAGCCGCTCCATGATTCATTTAGCGTCGCGCAGGCTGGCTGTGCAATCCATCGTTGCAACCGACCGCCTGCCCATTCTGAATATATTAGCGCGGTTGGCTAAACCAGAGCGCCGGGACCATTTTATGCGCAAGCATGCCGGCCGCTGGCTGGCGGCAAAATTGCCGGGGCCTGCGGCGCATGATAAGTTTTGACATTCCGTAACGCCGTACGGGAAAACTGCCGGCCTTGGCCAATGCGAATCGGACTCATCTCGGACACTCATATCCCGGAGGCCTGCGAGCATCTGCCCGCTGCGGTCTTCGAGGTCTTCCGTGATGTCGACCTGGTGATGCATGCGGGCGACGTTTACGTCAATCGCGTGCTCGACGAACTGGCCAGTATCGCGCCGGTTATTGCCGCGCTCGGAAACGGTGACGAAGGGCTCGACGGGCATCGTTTCAGGCTTGAGCCGGACGTTCGCGTCAAGCTTGCCCACCTGGTGGAGATCGAAGGATTAAGGGTTGGACTGGCGCATGCTCTGCCGACGCCGGACGAAACTTCGGAACAGGTGTTTCGCAACGCGATGGAAACGCATTTCGGCGGTGCGGTCGACGTGCTCGTGATGGGGCATAGCCATCTCGAAGGCGTGGTGCGCTTCGGCGCGACGCTGGTGGTCAATCCCGGCAGCGCGACCCTGCCGCATAATCTGGTCGACGTGCCCGGTACCGTGGCAATTCTCGAGATAGTTTCCGGCGGCCAGGTTTCGGCTGAGATTATCAAGCTGGGCTAGGCGGCCGGCGATTCATTCAAGTCCGGCCGAATCAATTGCCAGGAGGAATATTTTTGTCCGTCGAAAATGAAGACGCTTCGCCGACGGCGAATCCGCATGCGGTCACGATGGAGAAGCTGGTCAATCTCTGCAAGCGGCGCGGTCTGGTCTTTCCCACCAGCGATATCTATGGCGGCCTCGGTTCGACCTTCGACTACGGTCCGCTCGGGGTTGAACTCAAGCGCAACGTCAAGGAAGCGTGGTGGCGCGACACCGTGCGGAGCCGCGCCGACGTAATCGGACTCGACAGCGCGATTCTACAGCATCCGCGCACGTGGGAAGCCTCGGGCCATCTGCAGAACTTCACCGACCCGCTGGTCGACTGCAAAAGCTGCAAGCAGCGCTTCCGCGCCGATCATGTCAGCGGCGGCCGTTGTTCCGAATGCGGCGGAGAGTTGACCGAGGCGCGCCAGTTCAACCTGATGTTCAAGACCTTCATGGGGCCGGTCGAAGACACCGCGAGCACGGTCTTTCTGCGGCCCGAGACGGCGCAGGGCATCTTCGCCAATTTCGCCAACGTGATCGACACGCAGCGCGTCAAGCTGCCGTTTGGCGTGGCGCAGACGGGCAAATCCTTTCGTAACGAAATCACGCCGGGCAACTTCATCTTCCGCACGCGCGAATTCGAGCAGATGGAAATGGAGTTTTTCGTCAAGCCCGATCCCGCCGAGGAGGCGCGTTGGTTCGACTACTGGGTGCAGGAGCGCTTCGACTGGTACCTGCGCTACGGCATCAAATGCGAGCGCTTGAGGCTCCGGCCGCATGCCCAGGATGAACTCTCACATTATTCGCGCGGCACCACGGATATCGAATACCTCTACCCGTTCGGATGGGGCGAACTGGAGGGCATCGCCAAGCGCGGCAGCTTCGACCTCGACCAGCATGCGAAGTTCAGCGGCAAGGATCTGACCTATTTCGACGAGGAGGCGAAGGCGCGTTATCGTCCATGGGTAATCGAGCCGGCCGCCGGCGTCGACCGCACCATGTTGGCGTTTTTGCTCAATGCCTATGACGAGGACGTGGTCGAGAACGAGGAGCGTATCGTGCTGCGGCTCGATCCACGCCTGGCGCCGGTCAAAGTTGCGGTTTACCCGCTGTTGCGCAAGGGCGGCCAGCCCGAAAAGGCGCACCAGGTGCAGGAACTGCTGCAACGGCACTTCACGGTGGCTTATGATCAGGCGGGATCGATCGGGCGGCGCTATCGCCGCCAGGACGAGGTCGGCACGCCGTTTGGTGTTACGATTGATCATCAGACAATGGACGATGACACGGTGACCCTGCGCGATCGCGATACGACCGGACAGGAACGGCTGCCGATAACGGGCTTGGCCGCGGTTCTGATCGATCGCATTGGCTGGCATCGTTAAGGTATATGGCTTGACGGCCGCGAGCCGCCGGCGGCGCATTTTCGCGCGCCAGGTGGTGCGGCGCATTTTTCAGCTTCACTGAGTGGCTAATCGCCGGGGCAGGAGAATATTTTTCAAATGGCGCGGGTTCATCCTGAAATCTACTTCTTTGGTGGAGGCGCGGCCGAGGGCCGCGCGGCAATGCGTGATCTGCTTGGCGGAAAGGGCGCCAACCTGGCCGAGATGGCCTCGCTCAAGCTGCCAGTGCCGCCTGGGTTCACGATTTCGACGCGCGTTTGCAACTACTTCTATGAGCACAAGGGCAAGTATCCGAAAGGTCTCGCCGCGGGCGTTGCCAAAAGTATCGCGCGGGTCGAGAAAGCGCTCGGCCGCAAGTTCGGCGACGCGAAAAATCCGCTGCTGGTCTCGGTGCGCTCGGGCGCACGGGTCTCGATGCCCGGCATGATGGACACGGTGCTCAATCTCGGGCTCAACGACCAAACCGTCGAGGGCTTGGCGCGACGCTCCTCGGACCGGCGATTCGCGTACGACACC
>JBOHWJ010000309.1:0-5078 GCA_050736495.1 Binataceae bacterium (SeqCode)
GAGCTGTTCTGCGGCTTCCCGCGCGAGCCAAGGCTCGGCCCGGTACCTTATCCTGTTGCCTGTTACCCGCAGGCATGGTCGGCGGCGAGCGTGTTTATGATCCTGCAGGCGGCACTGGGGCTCCAGGTGGTGGGTTTTGAGCGGCGAGTTTTGATCGATTCACCCGTGATTCCGCCGTGGCTCGAATGGCTGCGGATCGAAGACCTGAAAGTAGGTGACGGCTCCATTTCCTTGATACTGCGGCGCACAGGTACCGGCACGGCCGTGGCCGAGATTTTGGAAAGGAACGGGCCCGTGACTGTCGAAGTCAGGAAATGACGGCCGTGCATGATTACGGCGATGGCTAGCGGCCCGCGCGGCATTCATTAGGCGGCCTTCAAGGATGGAACCGTCAATAGTGCCGCGGCGGCAACTATAAGCTGTCGACCTCGTACAGGCGGAATAGACCGCTGCGGGATCCGGAGAGTCGCGACACCGCGGGCCGCTTAAATTGTGGAGCGAACGGCATCGGAGCACGGCTGCCTCGGCTTCAACTACTCTTTGCAGACGGAAATCATGTCGAAGTATGGTAGATCGTTGATGTCGAATTGGTAGGACGCCCACGATTGTTCTTCGCGCCGATTGAGATGGACTTCAGGGTAGTATTGAATTGCTCGCGGGCTTATGCTCGGTCAAGCGCGTTCACATTCGTGTAGCACACCCGCTGCGTGACGGCAGAAGGGACTGTCAAAAAACAGAAGCGTCAGTTTAAGTGGGCTGATCGTTGGAGCCGATAGGCGGTCGTGATCAAGCGCTGCCCGTCGGAGTGGCATTGCGACATTGGGAGCGGTAGCCCCTAGTACCGCTGAGACCAGCGTTGTATCAGTAAAGATCACAGGACTGTGGGCGCACTGCTGGCGGGGTCGTCGCAACGCGTCGCCGGCGTGGCCGAAACGATGCGCGGCGGGATTAGTCGACGGCAAGGTTGCGAGCTAATCAATCAACATTGAAGGGAGCGTTCGCAAGCAAAGGAGAGCCCGTGCGTATTCTTTTTGTTCATCCCAGCCCTCTGATGTACAGCGAGATCTATTTGCGCCTGGAACCGCTTGGAATGGAGCGGGTTGCGGCCGCCGTTCTCGCCGCCGGCCACGAAGTGCGGATCCTCGACCTCCAGGTCTTTCGCCATCCTGATTTGACTCGAGAGCTGAACGATTTCCGGCCCGCCGCGATCGCATTTTCGCTCAACTACCTCGCCAATGTGCCGGAGGTGTTAGATCTGGCCAAGGCCGCCAAGCGCATACTCAGAAATTGTTTCGTCATCGTAGGAGGCCACAGCGCCTCTTTCATCGCTGACGAATTGCTCGATCATGCGGAAGGAGCGATCGACTGCGTGGTGCGGGGCGAAGGCGAATCGATCATGCCGCGATTGCTCGATGCGCTGGGGGACTCGCAACTTCATCGCCTGCCGGGACTGGTGACACGCGACGGGCATGGTCCCGCACCGCTGATGCTCGACAGCCTCGATTGCTATTTTCCGGCCCGTCATCTCGGCAGGCGGCGTAATCGATACTTCATCGGCGTGCTCGATCCGTGCGCGTCGATCGAATTCTCACGAGGATGCCCGTGGGACTGCTCGTTCTGCAGCGCATGGACCTTTTACGGCCGCAGCTACCGCAAGTCTTCCGCCGACGCGATTGCGCAGGACATGGCTTCGATCCGCGAACCCAACGTCTTCATCGTCGATGATGTTGCGTTTATCCATCCCGAGCACGGCTTCGAGATTGGCCGCGCCATCGAGAGTCGCGGCATCAGGAAGCATTACTATCTCGAAACCCGCGCCGACGTGCTATGCCGCAACGGTGAGGTCTTCGAGTACTGGCGGCGGTTAGGGCTGAATTATATGTTTCTTGGCCTCGAGGCGATTGACGAGGATGGCCTCAAGGCCCATCGCAAGCGCTCCTCCATGAATATCAACATCAAGGCGCTCGAGGTCGCGCGGCGGATTGGCGTGACTGTCGCAATCAATCTCATCGCCGATCCCGACTGGGATGAAAACGCATTCGCGAGGGTGCGCGAGTGGGCGCTCAGCGTTCCGGAGATCGTTCATCTGACCGTCGCAACGCCTTATCCCGGCACCGAAACATGGTTCACGGAATCGCGCAAGCGGACCACGCTGGACTACCGGCTGTTCGATATTCAGCACGCGGTGTTGCCCACGCGCCTGCCACTCAAGCGCTTTTACGAGGAACTCGTGCGGACCCAGGCGGTGCTCAATCGCAAGCATCTCGGCTTGCGGGCGTTGAAAGAGGTCGGCGGTATCACCGCCAAGCTGTTGCTGCGCGGTCAGACTAACTTCGCCCGCATGCTGTGGAAATTCAATCGGGTTTACAATCCCGAGCGGCAATACGCCGATCATTTTCGCGCAGTAAAGTACGCGATGCAGCCGCCGCGCGTGAGCGGCGGCATACGGCCGTCGCCGTCAGAACTGTACGTATATCCCCCAAAAACCGTCCGCATCGCGGTACCCACTAGCTGCTGACTGACATGCGGTCCATCCGCTCGCGGACGATGGCGGTTTACTCACGGAGTCGTTTTTTGAATTGATGGACTACCGAGAGGCTCGCGCAAAGGTTCGCCGAACATCGTCGCCGTGCGGAGGCGAATCGTTCCTCTGAGGGCCGAGCTTCCTCTCAATTGAATAAGATCCACTGCTGGCGAACTTGGCATCTTCGGCATACATTCTGCCTATTGCATTCACCGAGCTACGAAATCCCCGATTAAGTATGCGGGGTGATTTGATAATGCGGTGCCACATGGCGAGCGTGATTCGTTCTAACCGCGAGCCGGAAGGTTACCGCTTTGAAATTGCAAAGGTTTCACTGGTTTTCGCTTTCTGGCGCCTTGAACTAACATAGACCGACATAAACCGCGCAACGCCTTATCATCCAGATGTTGCAGCTGTTGACAATCAGGCCAGCGTCGTAAGGCCTTAGCGATCAGCGCGAGCCCGGGGAAATGCGCCATGCCTCTGCGATTATGCTTCATACCGCTAGTGGCAATGGTCGTCGGCTGCTCCACATATAAGAGCAATGCCGAGACGCGGCCATTCTTTCAGCATGAATACCGAGTCGAAGCTCACGGCCGAAAGACGATCCTTGACCACCTTGTTGAAGTCGATCCTGGCACCTTCAAGATAAAGATCGCTCCCGACTATCTCAAAACTCCGCCAGCCCGTATCGCGGTATTGCCCTTTACTGACGTAGGGAACGCCAATTTCACGGTCGACAAGATCCCGCTGACGTTTCGTAATAAGAAAGAGCGTTTGAATTGGGCATGGACTGACGCCGAACGACTACGACGTCCGCTTGAAGGCTATTTGGCGGAGCGCGAATTCGTCGTGCTCAACCTGAACGGGATTGACGCGGTTCTGCGGGATCGTGGCATCAACACACCTGAGAAGCTCTATCGGGTGCCGCCGGAGGATCTGGGTAGATGGTTCGACGCGGACGCCGTCGTATATGGTAGCGTTAAGACTTACGAAGCTTACTATTTCGGGTTGATCGCCGGATGGCAGGTAGGGGTGGAAATTAGGATGATTTCCACACACAACGGCGAAACGCTGGTTGAAGCAACCGGCCAGCGTTACGACACGAGTTTGCTCGTGGCTCTGACTCCACTGGACATCGCGATCAATTCCGCCGAAAACCTATTGCAGTTGCGCGACATCAACCTGGCGCGAGCCGAGGAGGAAACCTGTCGCGAGATCGTCCACCGCATACCGATTTCCGAACAGCTCGTGCGGCGCGACGAACAAGCCGCGCTGGACTACGCGGAGGATCCCGCTCATCAAACGAGCGACACTGATCCGGGTTTGACTCGGCATGGCAACTAAAGCTCACTGTTCCGAAGGCGTTCGGCCGCCTGCGCATCGGGCTCATCCGCATCACCCCGGCGGCGCCAACCTGCGAATTCTATCCGGAACCGGTTATGGGCATGTCGATACGAACGAATTCTGCCTCAAATGTGGCGCCGGCGGCCACGCACCAAACCGCTGATTCACGCCAGCTTTGCAAAAACCGGGCGGCTGTGCTTCCATCAGCGCGCGAACCGTCGGACGAACTCCTGGATCTTTACTATGCCGTGCCGCGCTAAAGAAACTCCCGAACCCGGCAAGGCCGAATCTGAGACCATAAGCGCGCTTCTATCTGCGATTGTTGATTCCTCGGATGATGCGATCGTGAGCAAGACTCTGGACGGGATCATCACATCGTGGAACCCTGGCGCTGAGAAGATCTTCGGATACACCGCGGCGGAGGCTATCGGACAACACATCACGTTGATCATTCCGCCGCAGTACCACGCGGAAGAGAACGAAGTTCTCGCTCGTATCCGGCGTGGCGAGAAGGTCGACCATTTCGAGACGGTGCGGCAAGCGAAAGATGGCCGGAAGATCAACATTTCGCTTACTGTATCGCCGATCAGGGACTCCAGGGGCCGCCTTATCGGCGCGTCGAAGGTAGCCCGCGATATAACGGAGCGGGAGCAGGCGGTCCGCGAACGCCAGGAGCTTTTAGGCCGGGAAAAAGCGGCGTGGCGGGAAGTGCAACGGGCGAATCGTTTGCTTGACGATCAAGTGGAAGCGTTGACGCGAGAAGTACTGGCACGCGAGAAGGCCCAAACGGAATTGGCCGAAACCCTGGATGCCCGAGCCGAATTCATTGCCGTGGCCGCGCATGAATTGCGCAATCCTCTCAATGTGTTGACTCTTACCGTACAGCTACTATATCGGAAGTCCGGCGATCCCGCGGGGCAATCGCAAGTACGCCTTCTGATCGAAGAATTGCGATTTCAGATAGGCCGCCTTACCGCTTTGGTGGACCGATTGTTCGATGTGGCGCAGATCCACATCGACAGGTTTAAGTTGTATCAGGAAAACTTCGATCTAGGCGGACTTATCCGAGATGTCAGTACAAGGTTCGCACGTGAGCATTCTGACGTTCAAATCTCTGTGGAAGCTGAACTGAACATAGCAGGCGCGTGGGATCAAATCAGGATTGATCAGGCGCTCACTAATCTATTGTCGAACGCGATTAAGTTCG
>JBOHWJ010000310.1:0-2745 GCA_050736495.1 Binataceae bacterium (SeqCode)
TCGGCACCTCGGCGACATCCGCGATCTCCTTGTAAGAGAGCCCTTCCAGCTCACGCAGCACCACGACTTCGCGATACTCGGCGGGCAAATTCTCGAGCGCCTCCTGCAAGGCGCGGCGGTCGCGCGCCTGCACTAACAGTGTTTCAGGAGTGGCGGCCTCGGCGCTGCCGTGAAGCTCTTCGTCGAAGCTGGTGTCGGTCGCGCGCGCACGTCCGCCGGCCAGACGTGAATAGCAGGTGTTGCGCACAATCGTCAGCAGCCAGACGCGGGCGTTGCCGCCGCGAAAGCCGCTGAAAAATCTGAGCGCGCGCACGCAGGCGTCCTGCACGGCATCCTCGGCATCGTGGTCATTGCGCATGAGCCATCGCGCGAGGTTGTAGGCCGCGTCGAGATGTGGTGGGACGACCTGCTCGAAGGGCAGCATTTTGTCTCGTTCGGGCAACGCTTGCTCACGGCCGCCTACACCTTCGCCATTATGGTGACCGCCTCACGCACAGTTTTATTCCCGCCCATTTTATGTCCGATCGAGCCGGAATATTTCAGGCGGCCGGCGGTCTCTCCGGTCGAAGGTTGAATGACTCTACAGTGCGGGCCGCCCTGGGGATAATGCCGTTCCAGCCCTGCCGCGGCTGCCGGCCGGCTGATTCTTTTCAGGCGCCCGCACCAATCGTGAGGGAAACGTATGAAAGACCCAATTGATCGCCGGTCGTTCCTGCGCGTCGCCGGAAAGTCGATGGGAATCGGCGCGCTGTACACCGTCGGTGCCGCCTTCGCCAGTACTTCGTTCGCCGGCGAGGCGGTCAAGAGCGTGATGCGATCGGCCAACGGCGAGCCGGTAACTCCGTTCAGCTTCGTCCAGTTGAGCGATACCCATGTCGGCTTCGCGGGGCCGCCCGATCCGCTCGGCACCCAGGCGTTCGTGCGCGCGGTCGCGATGGTCAACCGTATGGCTGAGCGGCCGGACCTCGTTATCTTCACCGGCGACCTGACTCACGATGCCGACCAGCCGGGCGTGCATGCCGCCAGGATGCGGCAGTTCAAATCAATCGCTGGTGAGCTCAAGGTGCCAGTGGTGCGCATGGTTCCGGGTGAGAACGACGCCGCGCTCGACGGCGGTGTTCTGTTCCGCGAGTTTTTCGGCGAGACGCATTATTCGTTCGACCATCGTGGCGTTCATTTTGCCGCGCTCGACAACGTTTCACGCGGCCGCCCCGAAGTCGGAACCGAGCAATTGGCATGGCTTCGGCGTGATCTCGCGCGCTTCCCGAAGACCGCGCCGATCGTTGTGTTCACTCATCGTCCGCTCTTTGACTTGAAGCCCGAATGGGAATGGTTCACCAGCGATGGCGACGACGTGATGAACGCGCTGGCACCGTACGAAAATGTGACGGTGCTCTATGGCCATATCCACCGCCGCCATTTTCACCAGGGCGCCCACGCCCATCATTACGCGGCGCGCTCGTTGAGCTTCGCCTTTCCCGATCCCGGCACGCCGGGCGAGCGCAAGCCGCTTCCGTTCGATGCGCGCGAGCCCTTCAAAAACCTCGGCATCCGCCACCTCGCCGCGGCCGGATCGCAACTTGCCGTGGAAGACGTCGAACTGAACGTACGCGAATTTTCCGGAACGTCGGGATTTCAACAATTCGTCAAGGCGGGATTATTTTAATGAAACGGCCAATTGTCACGCAACGAACCATGGCGATCGCGCTGCTGACCCTGGTGGCGGGCTTCGCGATGTCCTTATCTTCGCACCCACAGGCCGCCATGAACCCGCCGGTAGTCAAGATCACGGCGAGCAGATTTCATTTCAGCCCCGACCGGATAACAGTCAAGAAGGGTCAGCCGGTGACGCTTGAGCTGATAAGCACTGACATCACGCATGGCTTCATGGTGCGGCCGCTCAAGATCGACACGGATATCCATCCGGATAAACCGACTGAACTGACGCTTGTTCCGGCGGCGGCCGGTACCTTCAAGGTGATTTGCGATCATTATTGCGGCCTCGGCCATGGCATGATGAAGATGACCATTGTGGTCGAGTGAGAATGGCCGCGAACGAAGCGGAGCGAGGCGCCGCGGAGCCTCGCCCGATCGCGGGCGAGGTTTTCATAGCGGCGCTAGAGCAGGGCGCCGCGGAAGGGTTCGTCGCGTTGCGGTGGATTCTGAATCAGGTTGAGCGCCCATTTGCGCGCCTGCCGGAGCGCCTCTTCGGCGCGCCGGAAAAGCCGTTCGCGATACATCGTGCTCCATACGTAAACGTCGACCGACGGCTCTTCGCCGAGGGTCACGTCGATCATCCAATCCTCGAGCGCCGGGCCGCAGATGAGTAGGCGCACCAGCCGTCCGTGGTCGAGCACGATACCGCGCGCCTCACGCGGCAGGCGGAACTCTTCCTTGACACGCTTGACCAGGCGCGCCGGGTAATTCTCCTCGGTCATCGCGACGTTGATCCATTCCCCGGGCGCCGGATTGGCCGCGCGCGCGATGCGCAGATTGTTGTCGGTCAAATCTTCTTTGGCGCGGTCCTGGCTGTAGTCCTTGGCGACCGCATAAAAGCTCATCGCGACCGGCAATTGCGGCAATTCGGTTTCCGCCTTGGTTTGCCGGGGGCGCTTGACCGTGGTTTCGACCCACCAGCGATTTTCGACGTTCGGCTTATGCGCCATCGGGGTTAACACGCATTCGGCCTATGCGCGGCGCCGGCGGGCGGTCGCGCGGCCGACGCGAACATTGGGCGTCTTGCGC
>JBOHWJ010000311.1:0-10585 GCA_050736495.1 Binataceae bacterium (SeqCode)
GGTTTAAGCAATCGACAATGCCGCCCGACCACTGATTCCGAGTTCATATTTTCCATGGACGATTCCCGCCTTTCCCGCCCAATGATTCGACGGGCCCTGCCACCACTTCCGCAGGATATCGTAGCAATTTGCGCGCCTAATAGTTAGACGATTTTGTGTGGTGTTTTTATTCGTTTGTCCACAAGCGCCCGGTATTGTATTCCCGGTTACCTTTACGTTTTTGCGAAACCGCAAGATGCGCCGCGAAAGTTGCCCGCCCGCCTCGCTCTTGCTTTGGTAACCGAATCGGGTCAGGTAGAAGACGGATTGGGATAGCGCCGTACGCACGAGGTAATCGCCGCAGATCGAGTAGTTTGGGCGCCTTAAGCGTCTTTCAACCGGAGCAACGACAATGACGACTGCTTATTCAATGGTCATGGGCCGCGAGGCGATGGTCGCCACCGAGCATTACCTGTCAGCCGCCGCCGGTGCGCGCATGTTCGCACGGGGCGGCAACGCGATCGACGCCGCGGTCGCGGCCACCCTGGTGGAAGGTGTTGTCAATCCGCACCTGCATACGATCGGCGGCGAGGCTCCGATGCTGATTTATGTCGCAGCTGCGCGCCGAGTGGTCGCCGTGAATGGCAACATGATGGCGCCGGCGCGCGCCACCATTGCGCACTACAAATCGCTCGGCCTTGACCTTGTGCCTGGCGAGGGTTTGCTCGCGGCAGGCGTGCCCGCCGCGTTTGATGCACTTGCCACGGCGCTGGCGAAATTCGGCACGATGACGCTGGCCGAAGTGATCGAGCCCGCGTTCAAATTGTGCGAGGACGGGATGCCGATGCATCCGGGGCTGTGCGGTGACGGCGAGACACCGCAGGATCTTTCCGGCCTCATCGGACGCGCTTCGATTCGCGCGAACGCAAAGAAGTTCCGCGAAGAATGGCCCTCGACCGCGCATGTCTATATGCCCGATGGCGAAGTTCCGCGCACTGGCGACATTATCAAGAACCCCGCGCTCGCCGCGTTTTTCCGCCGCTTGCTCGACGCCGAAGCCGGCGCGCGCGGACGTGAACGCGAGGCCGCGATCGATGCTGCGCGGGAGCGCTTTTACCGTGGTGACATCGCCCGCGACATCGTCGCCTGGTCCGACGCCAAGGGTGGTCTGCTCGCGCAGGAAGACCTTGCCGGCTTCACCACCAAACTGGAGGAGCCGGTCACGGTGAACTATCGCGGCGTCATGGTGCACAAATGCCAGCCGTGGTCGCAGGGACCGGTGTTCCTGCAGCAGTTGCGCCTGCTCGAGGGTCTGGACCTGCGCGCGATGGGCCACAATTCCGCCGACTACATCCATCATTTGGTCGAGGCCGCGAAGCTCGCATTCGCCGACCGTGAGGCCTGGTACGCGGACCCGGAGTTCGCTGAGGTGCCGCTGGAGGGCCTGCTCTCCGAGCGCTATGCCGCGCTGCGCCGCGGGCTGATCGACACCAAGCACGCCTCAATGGAACTGCGGCCCGGTGACCCAGTCGCGATGCGCGCGTTGCTCCATACCGACGGCGCCAAAGCGCGCTCATGGGGGCCGGGAACAATTCACGTCACGGCGGCGGACGGCCGCGGCAACATGATTGCCGTCACCGCCAGCGGCGGCTGGATTCCGAGTTCGCCCGTGATGGAAGCGCTCGGCTTTCCGCTCGGAACCCGCATGCAGACGTTTTTCCTCGACGAGCGCCATCCCAACGCGCTGCAGCCAGGCAAACGGCCGCGCACCACGCTGACGCCCTCGGTCGCCACACGTAATGGTGAACCATTCCTTTCCTTCGGCACGCCGGGCGGCGACCAGCAGGATCAATGGGCGTTGCAGTTTTTCTTGAACTTGATCGATTTCGGCATGGACGTGCAGGAGGCCGTCGAGGCGCCGCGCTTTTCCACGGCGCATTTCCCGTCAACGTTCTACCCGCACAACGCACGTCCGGGCGTGCTTCGCATGGAGGAACGCATCGACGAACGGGTGCGCGCCGAAATGGCGAATCGCGGCCATAAGGTCGAGACACGTCCACCGTGGTGCGAAGGCCATGTTTTGGGAATCAGGTTCGATTCAGCACGCCGGCTGCTCGCCGCCGGCGTCGATCCGCGCGGGCAGGCCGCGGTCGTGATGGCTGCGGAGGCGATCGGATGGTAGCTAAGGAAGCTCCCGCATATGGGGCGGGGCAACTTCAGTAGAAGCATCGACGCGCCCACTCACATTCCAGTCCCGCGCTGTAAAGCGGACTAGTTTCAAGAGTCCACACGGCGTGGTAATCATGCTTTAATGTAGCTGGTCTGTGGCGATACCGGCGTGCCATATCTGTTATAACGGCTTTCTAAATGGTTGGAATAGGGCGGCAGAACGCCCAATATCGTGGAGGGAAACAGCGTATGCGCTACACGAGTTGGAGTGGAGTAACGAGATTACGTAAGCTTTGAAAGGCGGATTCGCGCAAATAGCACAGGCACGAAATCTGCTCAGGGGAGGAATGGCGTGGGAATCACGGTCAAATCGGCGATTACGAGTCTGTTGGCGTTAGCGATGCTGGTCGCGTTGGCGGGATGTTCCGGCCAGCCGCTGTCGACCCGGGAGAAAGGTACTCTGGTCGGCGGCGGCGTCGGTGCGGCCACCGGTGCCATAATCGGCGCCGCGGTGGGGGCCCCGGGTATTGGGGCGGCCATAGGCGGTGGCATCGGTGCTGTTGGTGGTGCGCTGGTTGGAAACCAGATGCAGAACAACGAGGCTCAGACCCAACAGACTCAGAGCCAAATCCAACAGCAACAGCAGCAGATCGAGCAGCAACGCCAGCAGCTCCAGCAACTCAAGCAGCAACAGGAGAGCGAGTAAGACAGGAGGAGTTTTTATGACTATGCGCAAAGGCTGGATGGCGACTGTGGTATTGGCGCTCGCCGCCCTTCTTTTTGTCGCCGGATGCAGTGGTCAGCCGCTGAGCGAACGTGAAAAGGGCACCGGTGTTGGCGCTCTGCTCGGCGCTGGTACCGGCGCCATTATCGGAGCCGCCGTCGGCCATCCGGGCGCCGGCGCGGCTATCGGTGGTGGTATGGGCGCGGCCGGCGGTTACATGGTCGGTAACGAAATGCAGAATCAGCAGACTCAAAACGCGCAGACCCAGGGTCAGATCGAGCAGCAGCAGCAGGAGATGGAACGTCAGCGGCAGCAGATTCAGCAACTTCAACAGCAGAACGAAACCGAGTAGCGGACGTGTAACCACGCGCGCGTAGCAGCGTAATGTAGCTGTGTAGTGAGTGGAGGCTGTGATGCGCACGAGTAGGATTGTAACTGCGGCGCTCGCGCTCGCCGCCCTGATTGCCATTTCAGGATGCAGCGGCCAGCCGTTGTCAACACGCGAGAAGGGCACGGGTGTCGGTGCCTTACTGGGCGCGGGTTCCGGCGCCATCATCGGGGCCGCCGTGGGACATCCGGGCGCCGGCGCGGCTATTGGCGGTGGCCTGGGTGCTGCCGGGGGTTACGTGGTCGGCAACGAGATGCAGAATAACGAGGTGGCGACGCAGCAGAATCAGGGCGCGCTTCAGCAGCAGCAAGGCCAGATCGAACGCCAGCGCCGCCAAATCCAAGAGCTCCAGCAGGAGCAGAATACCGAATAGGGCAAGGCTACGAGAGGCCGGTGGAGCATGTCATCCGGTGTTCCACCGGCTGTGGGCGTGTCGTGCAGCTTCGGCGCGACGCGATGTGCGCGTTGTTTAGGCGATCTCGGGGCATGATCCGATTTGATTGCGGCAAATCGCGCAGTCGTATTGACCCGCTGTTAATGCGGCAGATAGTATTCCGGCGCGGGGTGGAGCAGTCTGGTAGCTCGCCGGGCTCATAACCCGGAGGTCAGAGGTTCAAATCCTCTCCCCGCAACCAATCAATCATACTTTTCCTCAATAGATCCCGTGACATCTCCGCGATGAATCCGCGCGCTTGTCGCGAGGGGCGGAAATCGCCTATTTAGGTAGCGTTCGCGCTAGCGGACCAATCTGAGCCCCAGGCGTGGATGGACAACATAGTCCGCTTCCATCCGGGGCATCATCCAACGGAGGAATTTGTATCATGGCTGGAATTCTCGACGGTAAAGTGGCTTTGATTACAGGCGCCGGCTCGGGTATTGGCCGCGCCACTGCAAAAATCTTTGCGCGCGAAGGCGCCAAACTCGTGCTCGCCGACGTCGTGGAAGAAGGCGGCAACGAGACTCTTAAGATGCTCCAGGACGGAGGCGCATCAGCGATTTTTGCCCACTGCGACGTCGCAAAGGCCACCGAAGTGGACGCGCTCGTCGCCAAGGCGGTTGCGGCCTATGGACGCCTCGATTGTGCCTTCAACAACGCCGGTATCGACGGCAAGGGCGGCCGCATACATGAATGTACCGAGGAGAACTGGAACCGCGTGCTCTCGATCAACCTCACCGGCGTGTGGCTCTGTCTTAAGGCTGAAATCGCACAGATGCTGAAGCAGGGCGGCGGCGGCGCCATCGTCAATACCTCATCCGCGGCGGGACTCGCCGGCGCCAAGGGACTGCCGGCCTACGTTGCCGCCAAGCATGGAGTCACCGGACTGACACGCGCGGCCGCGCTCGAATACGGCAAGCATGGAATTCGCGTCAACGCCGTATGCCCCGGGCCGATTCGCACGCCGATGCTGGACAGGTTGCTGCGCAAGAGCGCTGAGATGGAGGCGAAGATGGCGCGCTCGGAACCGCTCAAGCGTCTTGGTGAGCCCGAGGAGATTGGCGAGGCGGTCGCGTGGCTATGCTCCGATCGCGCGTCCTATGTGCATGGGCTGCCGATGCCGGTGGACGGCGGTTTCATGGCGCAATAGCGACGCCGCCAAATCCACAAAACGCAACGGGCCGCGACGTTATGCTCGCGGCTCTTTTTTTCGTTAGCCCAGCGCGTGTGCGGCGGTTGATTCAGCCAAGCGGATAGCCGCCGAAGACATAGGGGTGAATCACCACCAGGATTACGACCGCGGCCACGCCGAGACCGGCGGCAATCCAAGGAATGTCGGTACCGGCCCAATGCTGACGCCCCCGTACTATCGCCGCGCCCGGGAAAAATGACGTCGCGGCCATCATCTGGCGGTACGGTTCACCCAATTCGCGCAGCTTGCGGCGATCCTGATGCCATCCGCCGAGAATACCCAGCGCCACAAAGCTGCCGAAAAAAACTAGGTCGCCGGCCCATCCATTCATCAGCATGTGCGCGAAGCCGAACAGGATAAACGCCATGAGTGCGGGATGGCGCGTCACTTTCAGGATGCCGCGCGGTGCATTGTTGGCCGTTGCACCGATGGCGCCTGGATTCGGCGTGACGAAGCTTCCCGCCAGCAAGATGAGCGCGGCGATCATCATGAGCCACGTGAGGCCGCGTATCACCTCAACGCCGCGCAGGTCCCATAGCATCGCACCCGCGTGCTTGTTGCGCGCGAAAATGATGACGAACGGAATCAGCGTGGCGAGGGCGATCAGCGAATAGGCCCCTCGATAGGGCTGCTCGCCGATTATGCCGATGAGTTTCGGCCGTATCGCGTTCGAGGAGATAACCAGGTGAGGGCCGACGAACAGGACTGCGAACAACGCCAACAACGCGACTGCGTTCATGGTCTTCGCTTAGGCCTCCCGGTTTTCTTTGGCGGCACCAACAAAGCCATCTTTCACCAACGATACAACTACATTTTAGCATGTCAATAATTGCACAAACGACCAACCGCTCATCGTCGCCACAACGGCGAAGGCGCGAAAACTTAACCATGGCGAAATGCTTTGGGGCAAGCGGGCCGGAACAAAAAAAGGGGCGCGGCCCTGGTAGACCGCGCCCAATTGCTCTTCGATGCGTAAATGCGCGAAGGCCTAGCCGAGCAGCGACTTCGCCACGACCTCGCGATGAATCGGCGCGTTGCCAAGGTTCGCTTCGCCCGCCAGCGCGCGCCGATGATACAGGTGCATGTCATGCTCCCAAGTGAAGCCGATGCCGCCGTGCACCTGAATCGCCTCGCTGGTTACGTTCTTCGCCATGTCAGAGACGTACGCCTTTGCCATCGGCACCGCGGTCGCCGTCTCGGCCACGCGTTCGTTGACCGTCCAGCATGCGTAATAGGTTAACGAACGCGCGTTCTCAACCGCGACCATCATGTCAACGCACTTATGCTTGACCGCCTGGAACGAGCCGATCGGCTTGCCGAACTGCACGCGGGTCTTCGCGTAGTCGACCGCGATATCGAGTGCCTTTTGAGCCGTGCCGACCATCTCCGCCGAGAGTCCCGCCGTGCCGATGTCGAGCACGCGGCGCAAGACCGGCCAACCCTGGTTTTCCTTGCCGAGAATCTCGGAGGCCTGTACGTTGTCGAACTTCACGTGGCATACGCGCCGCGTCATATCGACGGTCTTGAGCTGAGTGACGGTGACGCCTTTTTCCTTGGCCGGTACGCATAGCAGCGTGATACCGTCCTCACCGGTGCCCTTGCCGGTGCGCGCGGCGACGACAATGGCGTCGGCCACATGAGCATCGGGCACGAAGAATTTCTCACCGTTGAGGGTGTAGCCGGAGCCTTTCTTGTTCGCCTGAAGTTCGATACCGCCGGCGTCGAATCTACCCGCGGCTTCGGCCACCGCCACGGTCGCGATGTATTTGCCTTCGGCCATCTTGGGCAAGAGGCTCTTCTTGAGCGCGTCGGAGCCGCCCTCGATGATCGCCGGGACGCCGAGCAGAGCGGAAGCGAAGAACGGTCCGGGTACGAGCGCCTTGCCGGCCTCTTCAGCGATGACCGTCATGTCGAGAAAACTGCCGGCCTGGCCGCCATATTCCTCGGGAATCAGCAGCCCCGGCCATCCGAGGCCGACCAGCTTGTCCCAGAAAGCCTGGTCCTGAGCGGTCTCATGCGCCATCATCTGGCGGACGAATTTGGTCGTGCAATTGTCGGCGAGGAAGCGCTTGGCCGCGTCCCGCAACATCTCTTGCTCTTCTGAAAATCCGAAGTCCAACTTATCTCTCCTCCATTGCCCGGTTGGATGATCCGGCTGGATAATCGTCACTTATAACCAGTTCTGAGCTACCATTAACGGTTCCGTGCGTGCAAGCCGCCTGCGAACGGTGACGCGGCTGACCTTGACGCAGTTCGCGACAGGTCGCGCGGTTCCGGTGGCGGCCGCCCCGGTATCGCGAGCGCCCTGCGAATTCATGCTATAAGAACGGGCGTATCCGATGAAAATTCTCGGGATTTCCGCCTATTACCATGATAGCGCGGCGGCCTTGGTGGACGATGGTGAAATCGTTGCCGCCGCGCAGCAGGAGCGCTTTTCGCGCAAGAAGCATGACGCCGGGTTCCCCCGCGATGCGATTGCCTATTGCCTCGCCGAAGGCGGTGCCGGGTTGCCACAAGTCGATTATGCCGTCTTCTATGACAAGCCCTGGATCAAGTTCGAGCGAATGCTCGAGACTTACATCAGCTTCGCGCCAAAGGGGTTGGGTTCTTTCCTGACCGCGATGCCGCTGTGGCTCAAGGGCAAGCTCAATCTCAAGGCGACGCTCCGGCGTGAGTTGGCGGCGGTCGCGGGATGCGCGCCGGGCGAATTGCCGCCGTTGTTGTTTACCGAGCATCACCAGGCTCATGCGGCCTCCGCCTTTTTTGCCAGCCCTTTCGGCCGCGCCGCCGTGCTATGTCTCGACGGCGTCGGCGAGTGGGCGACGACCTCGCTGTGGCTGGGCGATGGTAATCGTCTCGAGCCGCAATGGGAAATCGATTTCCCGCATTCGCTCGGTCTGCTGTACTCGGCCCTTACCTATTACACGGGGTTCAAGGTCAATTCGGGCGAGTACAAGCTGATGGGTCTGGCGCCGTACGGCGAACCGAAATACGCCGGCCTGATCCGCCAGCACCTGATCGACATCAAGCCCGACGGCACCTTCCGGCTCAACCTCGACTATTTCAACTTTACGACCGGCCTCACGATGACCGGGCGCAAGTTCCATCAATTGTTCGGGGGGCCGCCGCGCCAGCCAGAAGCGCCGCTAACGCAGCGTGAGATGGACCTGGCGCGCTCGATTCAGGAGGTCACCGAAGACGTGATTGCGCGGCTTGCGCGTACGGCGAAGCGCGAACTCGACGCCGAGTTCCTCTGTCTCGCCGGTGGCGTCGCGCTCAATTGCGTAGCCAACGGCCGGATCCTGCGCGAGGGGCCGTTTCGCGATATCTGGGTGCAACCGGCGGCGGGCGACGCCGGCGGCGCGCTCGGGGCCGCGCTCGCGGCATGGCATCTTTATGCCGGACAGCCGCGTCATGCGAGTGAGGCGGACAAGATGCGTGGCGGCTTCCTCGGCCCGTGCTTCGACGATGCCGCGATCGCCGCGGCGCTCGCGGCGGCCGGCGCCGTTTATGGCCGCTATGATGACGGTGAGTTGTTGACGCGCGTGGCGGCGGCGATGAGCACCGGCGCGGTGGTTGGGTGGTTCCAAGGGCGGATGGAGTTCGGGCCGCGCGCACTCGGTAACCGTTCGATCATCGGCGACCCGCGCAACCCGCGCATGCAGTCGGTGATGAATCTCAAGATAAAGTATCGCGAATCGTTTCGGCCGTTTGCGCCTTCGGTGCTGGCCGATCGCGCCGCGGATTACTTCGAGCTCGACCGTCCCAGCCCGTACATGGCGATGGTGGCACCGGTGCGCGTGGAATTGCGCACACCGATGAGCGCCGATCAGCAATGTCTTTTCGGAATCGAGAAACTCAAGGTGCCGCATTCGGCCATTCCCGCGGTGACTCACGTTGACTACTCCGCCCGTATCCAGACGGTTCATCGCGAGACCAATCCGCGCTTTTACGACCTGATTCGCGCCTTCGAGGCGCGCACCGGATGCGCGGTGGTGGTCAACACCTCGTTCAACGTGCGCGGCGAGCCTATCGTACACACGCCGGCGGAGGCCTACCGCTGTTTCATGCGGACCGGGATGGACTGGCTCGTACTGGGGAATTTTCTCCTCGCCAAGAGCGCGCAGCCGGCGCTCCAGCGCGACGATTCCTGGCGCAAGGAATTCGACCCCGATTAACCGATTATCGTGACCACAGTGCATACAACCGATCGCGCGGAACTAAGAAACTTCGGGCTGCTCCTGGGCGCGCTCTTCGCCGTGATTTTCGGTATCGTGCCGTTGATCCTGCGGCATCATACGCCGTTATGGCCGTGGATTGTCGCGGTGGTGCTGTGGCTGGGCGCCATACTTGCTCCGTTGGCGCTTGGCCTGTTTCATCGCGGATGGACGCGGCTCGGGCTGGCGCTCGGTTGGATCAATACGCGCGTCATCCTGACGCTGTTGTTCGCGGTCTCGATTGTTCCGCTCGGCCTCGTGATGAGGCTCTTGGGCCGCGACCGGATGGGGCGTAAATTCGATCCGATGCTTGAAAGCTATCGCGCGCCGAGCAAATCACCGTCTCATAGTAGTATGGAGCGGCCATTCTGATGTTGGACGTCCTCAAGGACCTGTGGGGTTTCGCTCGCGAGCGCAAGAAGTTCTGGCTCGTGCCACTGATCGGGACTCTGCTGGTCTTGAGCGTGCTTGTGGCATTGGCCCAATTCTCTGCGGTTGCGCCTTTTATTTATACGCTCTTCTAAAAAGCGTACGGGCTAAGGATGATGGCTGCTTCGCCAGGCTCCGATAACGAGGAGCGGGTCGCGCCCGGCTGGCGGATGCGGCTCCGGAATGCGTCCGCAAAGCTCGCCCTGGTATGTGTCGGCGTCGCTGCCGCCTTCATTCTTGCGGAAATCGGGGTGCGCATGCTCGGGCTCGTCACGCCCAATTTCTACATGTACGACCGCTATCGTGGCTGGGCGCCCAGGCCCGGCGCCTCGGGTTGGCAGCGCCAGGAGGGCAACGCCTTCGTCGCCTTCAATCGAGACGGCTTTCGTGGCTCCGATTATCCCTACCAGAAGCCTGCCGATGTTCTGCGCATCGCCGTGCTGGGCGACTCCTTCGCCGAAGCGCAGCAGGTGGCGTATAACGATACGTTTTGCGCGGTGGCGCAGCGCGCGCTGACGGCGCGCCTACCGCTCAAGATGACTGATTCCGCGGCCGCCGGGCACACATATAAGAGGGTCGAGGTGCTGGATTTCGGCTGCGACGGTTACGGTACCGCGCAGGAACTGATTACGCTGCGGCGCGAAGTCTGGAAGTACTCGCCCGACGTGATCGTGCTCGCGACCTTCACCGGCAACGACATCCGCAACAATTCGGTCGTGCTCGAAGGCGACAAATGCCGTCCATTCTTTGTCTATCGCGGCGGTGAGCCGGTACTGGGCGGACCATTTGAAGATTCGTTCCGCTTCCGTATGGGATGCATGATGCGGTTCGAGTCGCGTCACTCGCAACTGCTGAACCGGCTCGGCGACGCCCGCAGCTTAATACGCCATCGGATTCGCGCGCTGGCAAAAAGGCCGAAGGCCACAAAAGCGGCCGGTGCCGAGCCAGGGTTGAGCTTCGCCATCTACCGCAAGCCGACGACGCCGGTATGGCTCGATGCCTGGCGCGTAACCGACACCGAAATCCAGATGGTGAATCAGGACGCTAAGCG
>JBOHWJ010000312.1:0-7876 GCA_050736495.1 Binataceae bacterium (SeqCode)
CTTGGCGGAAGTGCAAGTCCGCATGACTCAACGATTACATTGTCGTGAGATAAGTTACGGCAAGGGAGAATCGATTTATGGCAACCGCATCGCATAACCCGCCATTTCGCGCAGAGCATATCGGCAGTCTGCTAAGGCCGCCCGAGCTTCAAAAAGCCCGAGCCGATCAGTCGGCGGGCAAAATTTCGGCTGCCGAATTGAGCAAGGTGCAGGACGAATCGATCCGCAAGGCCGTCAAGTTGCAAGAGGATGCGGGGCTGCAATCGATAACGGACGGCGAATTCCGCCGCGACGTCTTCTACACCGATTTCTTTTGTCGCGGGCTTGGCGGCGTCACCGTCTATGAAGAATCTGAGCAGATGGCTTTCGTCGATAACGAGGGACGTAAGGTATCGGTGCCGCTGATCAAGGTTACCGCTCGGATGCGCTGGAGCGCGCCGATACACGTCGACGATTTCAGGTTTGTCAGCGCGCTGACCTCGCACACGCCGAAGATTACGATGCCGACGCCGAATACCATTCAGTTCGCCGCCGGGCGCGGAAACATCAGCAAGGAAGCCTATCCTGACATCGACCAGGCGATCGAGGATGTCGTCGACGCCTATCACAAGGAGTTGCGGGCGCTCAGTGAGGCCGGTTGCCGCTATGTGCAAATCGACGAGGTCCCGCTCGCGATGCTGTGCGATGAGCGGACGCGCGGGCAGATGCGCCAGCGCGGCGAAGATCCCGAAAAGCTTATACACGAATCCTTTCCCGCAGTGATTAACCGCGCGCTCGCGGGCCGGCCGAAATCGATGCGTATTGGGATGCATCTGTGCCGTGGAAATAACCAGAGCGGCTGGCTCACCGAGGGTGGTTACGATCCGATTGCGGATACGCTGTTCAATAAAATCAACGTCGATTGCTACTTCCTTGAATATGACTCACCGCGCGCCGGGAATTTCGAGCCGCTGCGCTTGTTGCCCAAGCATAAGACCGCCGTGCTTGGACTGGTCTCGAGTAAACTCGGACAAGCGGAATCCAAGGATGTGCTCAAACGCAGGATTGATGAGGCCGCGAAGTATGTTGACCTCGACCGGTTGGCGATAAGTCCGCAATGCGGCTTTGCCAGTACCGCCCCGGGCAACCGCCTTACAGCCGAGCAGCAGGCGGCCAAGCTCCGCCTCGTCGTCGATGTCGCCCGCGAGGTCTGGGGTTAAGACGGCGCCGCTCGGCAAGGTAAGGCCTGGGGGTGGCGGGCTAGCGGCTGAACGAGGCGGAACGCACGATCGATTGTTATTAATCGCTACTGGCTGTACGTCGCCGATGTCGATCATTCAGCGAGTCCTCTAGAATCTCATTGCGGGAGACGTGGAGGACACGTGCGACATAGTGATTGTGGGCGCCGGTGCGGCGGGCCTCGCGGCGGCGATCTTCGCGAGTGAAGCGGCGTATCGCGCGTCCGCTGACCGGCGCGCGACGCGGATAGTGATGCTGGAATCGGCTCCAAGCGTTGGCGCCAAGATACTCATTTCGGGCGGCGGCCGCTGCAATGTCGCGCATTGCGAAGTTCATCCCGATGACTTCAACGGCTCGCGCAATCCCATCCGCAACATTCTCGCTGCGTTTGACGTGAACGCGACGGCCGCCTGGTTCGAGTCGATGGGCGTGAGGCTCAAACGTGAGGAGACCGGCAAGCTCTTTCCGGTCAGTGACCGCGCGCGAACGATCGTGGATGCGTTGGTCGGACGCTGCACCCAGCTTGGCGTGCGTATACATACGGGACAACGAGTTGCCGACGTGACGCGGTTACCAGCGGCGGATGCTGTCGATGCCTGCAATGCGAACGGTAAGCGCCCGGGGTTCGCCGTCCACCACGCCAGAGGTCACCTTGTAGCGCGTCGCCTGATCATCGCGACCGGTGGAAGATCGCTGCCGCGCACCGGCAGCAATGGAACCGGATGGGAGATCGTGGGCCGCCTTGGCCACAGCGTTACGGATACACATCCCGCATTGGTCCCGCTCAAGTTGGACAAGGGCATGTTTCACGCCGAACTCTCGGGGCTGCCGGCCATCGTGGAGTTGTCGATTGTTTCGGATGGCAAACTGGTCCATCGGCGCGGTGGAAGCATGCTCTGGACGCACTTCGGAATAAGCGGTCCGGCCGTGATGGATGCGAGCCGGCATTGGATAGCCGCGCGATCAAAATCTCCACCTGCGACGGTTCGGATGCTCTGCAACTTCATGCCAGGCCATAGTCACGAGGAATGTGAAGAATGGCTCCTGAATGCGGCGGCGGCGCATCCACGGATGGCGTTGTGCAACCTCTTGTCGCGTCGCATTTCGGAGCGGCTGAACGCGGCGCTGGCGCGATACTGCGGTATCGATCCCGCAATTCCCGCGGGCCAATTGCCGCGTGAACAGCGCCGCAAGCTGATGCAAGCGCTCACTTCCTTTGAGCTGCTCATTATGGGCGACCGCGGCTGGAATTTCGCCGAGGTTACGGCCGGCGGAGTACCGCTCGCTGAAATCGACTACCGGACGATGGAGTCGCGGCGCGTGCCAGGTCTCTACCTGGTCGGCGAGATGCTGGATTGCGACGGACGAATCGGCGGCTTCAACTTTCAATGGGCATGGGCGACTGGTTATCTCGCCGGCCGTGCCGCTGCGTTACTCAGGCGGCCGGCAGGTGATCAAAAGTAAAAGGTACTAGTCAGTTTCCACATTCCATAATTTGATTATGAACATAGCGTGCACCATCAAGATCAGTGATAAGAGCAGCGAGATCATCAAACAAGCGTGCCCGGCAGCCAAGCTGATTGTTCCCAAGACCAGGATAGAGGGCGGTAACATATATTCCCCCATCGTGACGGATGCCGCGGTGAAGGATTGCGAGGTGCTGCTGGGCCATGTGAATCCCAAGGGCTTGGCCGAGTCCGCGCCCAATCTGAAATGGATTCACCTGACGGGTGCGGGTGTGGAGCATATGCTGCGAAGCGACCTATTCGATCGACAGCGTATAGTGCTGACCAACAGCAGCGGCACCACCGCGCCCTGGATGGGCGAATATATCATCGGCGTGATGTTGCAGCACTCGCGGGCATTGAACGTATCGCTGCGCGCGCAGATGCGGCATGAATGGTTCCACCTCGGCGTCAGAGACGTTTGCGAGTCGCTAAGTGGTAAGACAATCGGCATCGTTGGTTACGGTTCAATCGGCCGCGCCGCCGCCCGCCTTGCGCAGCCCTTTGGCATGGAAGTGCTGGCGTTGAAGCGCAACCCATCCGAGCATAAGGATTCCGGTTGGAACGTACCCGGGATGGGCGACCCTGAGGGCTTGATACCGAGCAGATGGTTCGGCCCCGATGAGCTGGTCGAATTGGTCAAACTTAGTGACTATCTCGTGGTCGCGCCGCCACTGACTGCGGCGACTTACCATCTTCTTGGCGCAAAGGAATTCGCCGCCGCCAAGCCGGCCATGTACCTGATTAATGTTGCGCGCGGCGAAGTGATAGACCAGGGTGCGTTGATAGATGCGCTCAATCATCGGCGCCTGAGCGGCGCCTGCCTGGACGTGACGGCACCGGAGCCGCTCGATGCGGACAGCCCGCTGTGGGATATGGAAAATGTCACGTTGACGTTCCACACCTCCGCGGCGCGGCCGTTGTCGGCATTCTATGACCGCGCCTGCGAACTCTTCGCGGAGAACCTGCGCCGTTTTGTGAGCGGCCGCGAACTGCTCAACGTGATCGATCGGACCCGCGGCTATTAGAGCGGCGCTTGCGCCGCGCGAAATCGTCGTGCCAGATCTTCATTGTCTGGCGGCCGTTACTGCGGGTGATAGCGGCTCGGCCTATGGGAGGAAGCTATGCCGGAAATTAATCCATCCGACCTTATCAACTATGCGTGCGAAGATCATATCGCGACGCTCACACTAAACCGTCCCAACAAGCTCAACGCTTTCGACGACGATATGGTCAGGCATCTCGGTGCGGCGCTGCGCCGATTCGACATCGATCCCGATGCCTATGTGGCCATCATTTGCGGTAGCGGACGCGCGTTCTCGAGCGGCGCCGATGTGCGCCAGCGCCAATTGCGCAAGCGCGAGGAATTCGAGCGTCTGGGCGGACCGCAAGCCCACGATGCGAACGCCGCCGACCTGCTGACGCATGCGGTCAACTGGAAGCCGGTGATCGCCGCCGCGCACGGCTATGTGATGGGACTGGCGCTTGGACTCGTCTTCGAATGCGATCTTGTCGTAGCGGAAGAGGGGACCAAATTTCAGCTCACCGAAACCGCACGCGGGTTGGGCGGAGGGCGACAGTGGGGGCTGATGCAGTTTCGCGGTGGTGGGGCGTTCAGTACGGAAGTGGCGCTCACCGGGCGGTTCTTTACGGCGGAAGAAGCGTTCGCGGACGGTCTGATTAATCGTGTGGCGCCGCCGGGAAAATATCTGGGGGCCGCGCGGGAGTTGGCGCATGAGGTCGCGAAGAATCCACCGCTCAGCGTACGTGCGACGGTGCGCACCCGGCGCTGGTATATGGAACAACTCAGCCGCGAAATCAGGATGCAGAACGAACCGCTCAAGCTCTATCTCACAGAAGATTTCCAGGAGGCGGCTCGCGCTTTCACTGAAAAACGGCCCGCAGGCCCGTTCAAGGGGCGCTGAGCGGCCATGGCCGGCAGGCACCATTTCGACACGCGGCGACCGGATGCGGCGACTGAATTGCGCGACGATAGAACATAGGGATCGCCCCTCAAAGGCGACTCAGCTCGTCAGCCTTACGTGCGATCGTAAGCGATCGTCACGGGAGTCAGCTCTTGATGAGCGTTCCGAACTTCGTTGCCGCAGCCTCGATTCCCCCGGCGCACGTTCATTGCAGTTGCGCAATGCCGAGCGCATGACCCAAGCGGCGGCTCGGTTCCAGCGGATCGCCGTATTTGCGATGCGCCGCGGTATGGTAGGCCGCCGTCAGTAGCAAGCGATCACGGTCGGCGCTGCGGTTCCTGGCAAAATCCTCCAGCAGGCACAGGGCGATTTCCTGATTATGCGGATCATTGCCCATCCTGGTGGCGGCAATCGCGACCCGCCGCACCAGCGATACGCGATCGGTGACGTTGTCGAGATAGGCCTGAGTCCAAGCCGCCGTCTCCGGCCCGTTCAGCGAATCGATGGCGTTATCGACGCGATCGAGCAATTGATCCGCACTCAGCTTCGCGCTGCGGCTCGGCGCGGCGACCGGCGTCGGCACCAACTCGCCGGTGTGCTTCTGGTGCAAGGCGGTGCAGTTCACGAATGTGCCCGCGAGATAGAGCAGCCGCAGCCGGCGCGGATGGTCGAAGGTATCATAGAACCACCCCAGCGTATTGGTGTACTCGTAGCAGTGCATCGGCATCGAGAAGTTGTTGGGGTCGCGGGTCTCGAGCACGATTTGAGCGGCGGCGAGCTGGATCACGTCGATGATGCGCCGTGGATCCTTGCCGGCCTTGAGGAGTGCGCTGAGGCGCTCGATATAGGCCGGTTCCGGCTGGTGGATCAGCGTGTCGATAAGATCCGCCTGCTCCTCGCGGTCGAGCGAGGCAGTGTTCTGGAACATCGCCAGTTCCCGCTCGGCGACGCCGCTATACGGAACCGCATGTAGGGGCTTGCCTTCGACGAACATCTTCACCGCGTTGCAGGCCATTTCGTAGCCTGAGTACCAGCGCGGACCGACGGCGATATCGAGTGCACCGGCGTAGATCACATGATGTGCGTTGTCCCAGCCGATCGCATTGCCGAGTTCCACCGTGGCGCGGGCGCGATAAGACTTGTGGCCGGTGGTGTAGGAACGGTTGTAGAGCATCCGGTCCTGTACATCGATCAGGCCTGCGAATACCAATTCGGCCAGCGCCTCCTTGCGATGGGGCTTGTCTTCCATCAGGCCCAGGAAGGCGCGATACGCGTCCAGCACTTGGCCGCGATGTACCAGCGTCATCCAGTTGCCGAGACGCTCCTTCAGCGGTGCGGAGTCGCGCAGCGGTTCCTGGTCCGGCCAGCATGCCACCGGCGCGGGCGGCGTGCTGGTCATGCCCTTGAAACCGCGCGTGTAATGGCCAGGCGCCTTGCCCAGCTTTTGGTTCCAGATATCGAGGCCAGTCGGAATGTACCAGATGGTCTGCGCCATCGGCAGTGCTGAAAGATGATCCGGCAGCATTTTTGTTAGATGCAGCGTGGCGCGCGCGCTCAGCAGGCAATGATCATTGTTAACGAAGTTTGGATAACCATCATCGATGCGTTCGTGATAGGGCACATGCGTGTAAGGTGCGTGGATACGCACGGCCTCAGCCACGATTTCGGTCAGTGGCCGGCCCGCGCGGACGAGGTCGTAATAGACCTCGCTGGCGCCGACCTGGTCACGCCCCAGCATGCGTTCTTCGAGTTTGGAGTAAAGCGGCGCCGGCTTCGCGTGGTGCTGTTCAACGCGCGCTGTGGTTGCCATGGTCGGTCCGGTGCTTGCCATCGATGACGCCCTCGATCTCGATGCGCCGGCAGCGTGGCCCGCTTTCCGGCACGTGCGTTGCTCGTCGAGCGGATGCTTAAGGTTCCTCGGCGGGTACTTCCGGGGTAGCATCGGCGCCGACCTGGCGTCAAGTAATCGGGCTGGATTCGTCGCTCGCATAGCCTGCCGCACTGGCATATTCCGGGCGGACCGGCGGTGCTCATGGCAAATTCTCAGGAGCGATCGTGATACACGCCCTGCCAGTGAAAGTGGTATTATCCCGCTTGACCACTTTCATCGAGAGGAGAACCCTGCGATGGCGACATTTCATATTCAAACGCATGCGCGGCTGCAGGAATGGGTCGCCGACGAGAATGGCTACTTCAAAGACGAAGGGCTCCGCTACGTTTTTACCAGTTCCACCAACGGCTTCGACATGGGCAACCAGCGGCGGGAAAAAGGTGCGCCCGAGGTAAAATCCGGTGCTTTCGAAAGCTATAGGGAAAACAACGGAAACAAAGGGGCGGGCCGCTCGGATGTAAGCTGCGCCTGTCATTGGGCCGTCAACCAAGCCGCCGTCGAAAACGCCGGAAACGTTTATCGCGACGCTTACGTGATAACGCCCGGCGCCGTGATGGTGCGCGCGGATTCGCATGTCCGCACGCCTGAAGACCTGGCCAACGTCGGCATCGCGGTGGGCTACCATTCCGGCAGCCATTTCACCACGGTGCAGGCGCTCGAGACGTTTCTCAAGCGGGAAGAAATCAACCTCAAATTTATCGGAACGCCGATGAAGCGTCTCGATGCAATCTTTGACGGCGACGTTGAGGCGGTGAGCGTGTGGGGCTTGTCCTGCCAGATTCTGGACCAACTCGGCTTTCGCCGCATCGTCGACGCCACCTTCATGATCACCTTCATGTTTCCCAAGGACAGCGACCCGGCGGACGTTGAGAAGTATATGCGCGGCCTCAAGCGTGCTCAGATGGAAATTGATCTGCGCCCGGAACGCTACAAGAAGCACTATCTCAACGAAATTCCGGACCGTTTCAAGAACATGGTCGACGTGCGCCGATTCGGCACGGGCGAGCGGGTCGTCTTCCTGCCATACACGGAGGAGACGTTCAGACAGACGCGGGACTGGATAAAAGAGCATAACCTGTTCGCCGATGCGGCGGATTGATCATAATCTCCCGCGTAACGACGCGAACAATTAGTTCCACCTTTGCTGACTTAGCCGATCCACGGGTCGCGAGCTGGGCGTTCCGCCCGGTGCGATTGGCCGAAGCTGTCGAGCGATGACGCTCGCGTAATTCGTTTGCTCAGATAGTCGATCGCTTGACGCCAAAGCGCCGAATGCGAATTACGTAGTCCATAATTTCAGGGACCGCGTATGGAATAACGACCTCCACAGGTGGATG
>JBOHWJ010000313.1:0-9375 GCA_050736495.1 Binataceae bacterium (SeqCode)
GTGAAGCCGAGAATGCGGTCGTTATGCGCATTGACGAGCGTTTTCATAAAGCCGTCCGACTCTGAGGTCGTCAGCGTCCGCAGCACAGCGCTTGTCGGCAGCTTTGCAACCCGGAACGCGATCCCGAGGCGGCGGGCTTCAACCTCGTTCAAGCCGACACGCGCCAGCGGTGGATCAGTGAACATGCAAAAGGGGACCAGCCGCTCGCGCTTGGTGCGGTTACCTCCGGCCAGATTATCCCGGATGATACGAAAGTCGTCGAATGACACGTGAGTGAACTGTGGACTACCGGCGCATTCTCCAATTGCCCAAACCTCGGGCGCGGTGGTCTCAAGACGATCATTAACCTTGACGTAGCCACGCGCGTCCAATTCGATGCCGGCCAGTTCAAGTCCAACTCCAGCAGTGTTGGGAGTACGCCCCGTTGCGACGAGGATATCGCTGCCTTCGATAGTCTGCTCGCCGATGGGCATGCGGACTACAAGGCTGACACCCTGACCAGAGCGGCTTTGCACTCTGATTGTTTCGGCCGAAAGAAGTACCTCGATACCTTCGTCACGGAAAATTCGCAGCATCTCGGCTGCAACATCGGGATCCTCGCGGCCGGCGAGTTGGGCTCCGTGCTCGATAATCGTTATGCGGCTGCCGAAGCGGCGATAAGCTTGTGCTAATTCGAGACTGACATAGCCACCGCCGAGGACGATGAGATGCTCCGGTAAACGATCGAGCTCGAGAGCCTCGATATTTGTGAGTGGCTCGGCGGCTGCGAGGCCTGAAATTTTCGGGATCGTCGCGTGCGTCCCCAAATTCAGAAAAACACGATCGCCCATGAGCACTCGCGTACCACCATCATTCAAGTGCACCTCGATAGTTTTTGGCGCAATGAATTGACCCGCACCCATTATCAGCTCAGTGCCACTGGTCTTATAGAGATTCAGATGCATGGCAATCAGACCGTCGACCATTTCGCGCTTGCGCTGTCGCACTTTTTCCATATCTATTGCGGTCGGACCCGTTATCGTTCCGAACTGCGCTGCGTGGTGAACAAGGTCGGCAACTTTGGCACTCCAGATCTCGTTCTTGCTTGGAAGACAATTGATATTCGGGCACGAGCCGCCGATCCATCTGCGTTCCACGACGGCGGAGCGATGCCCGCCTTTTGCCATGTGCCAGGCCAGATATTTGCCACCTTCTCCACTGCCGAGAACGAGGATTTCAAAGCGTTCGGGCTGAGGCATGTTCCGCGCTCCTTTTGGTTATCGAGCGTTCGCTCGATAGACCACGCATAGTCTATCGAGCATCGATAAAGGACGCTCCGCGAGAAAGTTCGTCAGCGACTCGTCATTTCGTGTTCTCCTCGGACCATTAGAGCGAAGCGCTCGAGTTCGCGGGCGTGATTTTTCGGTCGCATGATGTTAAAGCGCGATCGCGCCGCAATCCGGCCATCCAGATTAATCGGATCATTCCGCTGTTTGCGGCATCAGAGTACTTCGATTCTATTTCTGAGAGTTCTCGAGCAGTAGCATCATGACTCAAGGTGTAAAGAACGTCTCCGACACAGTTGTTGTCCTCCTCTAGAAAGGAAGGAACAGACGCAGGTAGTTTCACCTGGTTAAGACAGATCGTTTTTATTTCGAAGTTAAGAGTGAAAAACTCTTCAGTCGCAACGTCGCCCGGCAAAGCGACTAGGGAGGTTCGCATGAGCACTACGCGTACAGTAGCGACATTTATTGGAAGTCTCCGCAAGGGCTCATTTAATCGCATGACGGCTAAGGCTCTGGCCTCGCTGGCGCCCGCGGAGCTTCGACTCGAAATTGTCGAGATTGGACAGCTCCCTCTATATAACCAGGACGACGACGACAATGGCGCGCCACGTCCGGAGTGGGTCGCATTTCGAGAGAAGGTCAAGACGGCCGACGCCGTGTTGTTCGTCACACCGGAATACAATCGATCGGTTCCGGGGGTTCTGAAGAATGCGATCGATGTGGCATCGCGCCCATACGGACATTCGGGCTGGGATGGAAAGCCCGGCGCCGTGGTTAGCGTCTCCCCGGGCGCGATCGGCGGTTTTGGCGCCAACCAGCATTTGCGCCAATCATGCGTATTTTTGAACGTGCCCACAATGCAGCAGCCGGAGGCATATATTGGAGGGGCGGCAACCCTCTTCGACAAAGAAGGGAAGCTCGCGCACGAGGGCACGCGAAAGTTCTTGAAGAGTTTCATGGAGGCCTTCTCAGTATGGATCGAGGTCATCAAAACCGGTGAATCGAAACGCACTGGCTCATAGGCACATGAATTGACGAGGGACCTTTCGTGGATCCTGCGATGCACACTCCATCGATCACCCGAATACTGCTTCTTGGCGGCGGATTTGCAGGGATTTACACTGCGCGCCGCTTGGAGAAGCTTTTTGCCGGCCGGACCGACGTCGAGGTAGTGTTGGTCAGTCGCGACAACTTCTTGCTGATGACGCCGCTGCTGTTCGAGGTTTGCTCCGGAAAACTGGAGGCGAGCGATTGTTCGATCTCCATCCGGGAATTTGTGCGAAACGTGAGGTTCGTCGAAGCATCGGTCGATGGAATCGACTTGGAACGCCGCCTTGTGAAAATTTCCTCCGGCGGCGCCCATAAGGGAGAGTTGCCGTACGACCAGCTGGTCCTCGCGACCGGAAGCTTGACCAACACGAGTCGGATCCCTGGCTCGGAACTCGCGTTCACGTTCAAGACCCTCGCCGACGCCATCCTGCTGCGTAACCATGTGATCGAGCGGATGGAGCGGGCGGAGGCCGCATCGAACGCGAAGCTGCGCCGGCGCGAGTTGACATTCGTGGTCATCGGAGGCGGGCTGGTTGGTGTGGAAGTCTTCGGTGAAGTGACTGCCTTCATGGACGAGGTCCCTCGCTACTACCCACGCATCCGGCGTGACGAGATTCGGCTCTATCTTGTGGAAGCAAGCGAACGAATTATGCCGGAGCTTTCCGCGAAACTCGCTGACTATTCCGCCCGCGTGCTCTCGCGGCGGGCAGGCGTCAGCATCCGCACCAACACACCGGTTGAGCGTATCACGCCAGGCCAAGTTCATCTGAAGGAAGAAATTCTTGAGGCTTCGACCATCGTTCTGTCGGCCGGCATAACGCCCTCGCCGATAGTTGCCGGGCTTCCGATCGAAAAGGACAGGCACGGCAAGATCGTGGTCGACGCGACAATGAGGTGCAAGGAGCATCCGGAACTCTGGGCGGTAGGAGACTGCGCATCAATACCCGACCCAAACGGCAACGCCTACCCTGACCTCGCCCAACATGCGATGCGCGAAGCGAGAGTGCTGGCCGACAATGTTCATGCGACTGTCAATGGTCTTCGGATAATGCCCTTTGTTTACAAAACCAAGGGAGTCATGGCGTCGCTCGGACATTACCGTGGAGTGGCGGGGGTCATGGGCATTCCGCTTCATGGATTTTTGGCATGGTGGCTTCGACGCAGCTATTACCTACTGGTCACGCCGCGCATGGCGCAGCGCGTTCGCCTCGTTGCAAGCTGGACGATCGGTCTTTTCTTTCGCCCATCCTTGAGCAAGCTGGACCTTAACAGCGAAAGGGAGATGCTGCTCCACTACGCCGCGGTTGGAGCGCTCGCCGAGAAAGGCTCGCCGCGGGAATAAAAAACTGTCGCTCCGGAAAACGGGAATTACATTTGCCTTCGGAGATTTGCATTACGAACACGACCCTGCGTAGGGTTCGCCTGAAGTCAATACAATTGTGTGGCACAGTCACCGGCAAACGGCTGGTTCTGATTTCCATCACGTCAAAGTGGGAAGGTCTAACCTTATCGTCACCGTCGCATGGGGCTCCAATAGGCAGACACGCTAAAGCGCTTTGACGTATCTTAGTGGAATGGCGCGTTGTTTATCGCGGGACTGCTGGCGCGAAGGGAGTTCGATCATGAGCGACGAAAAATCGGGATCCTCCGACCCCATACTCGCAAATCTCAATGGCCTTCTTCCTGACATGGAGATGATCTACAAGGACATCCACCGTCATCCCGAGTTGTCGATGCAGGAGGAACGGACAGCCGGTGTGGCTGCGGAGCGCTTGCGTGCCGCTGGCTATGAAGTGACTACCGGTGTTGGCAAGACCGGCGTTGTCGGTTTGCTGCGCAACGGCGAGGGCTCAACAGTGATGCTGCGTGCCGACATGGATGCGCTGCCGGTTCAGGAGGCCACCGGCCTTCCCTATGCCAGCAAGGTCACGGCGAGCGACAGCGCCGGGAAGAGCGTGCCCGTGATGCACGCCTGTGGTCACGACATGCACGTGACTTGGCTGATCGGCGCAGCCACACTATTTGCGAAGTCTCGCGATGCCTGGAAGGGGACGCTGATGGCCGTCTTTCAACCGGCGGAGGAGACGGCGCAGGGCTCGCAGGCAATGATTGACGACGGGCTTTTTAAGCGATTCCCGAAGCCCGATGTCATCCTCGGCCAGCACGTGATGTGCATGCCCGCTGGTGTTATTGGTGGACGTATTGGCGTCACCACCTCTGCCGCAGACAGTCTGCAGATCAAATTATTTGGGCGCGGCGCTCACGGCTCGATGCCTGAGGCCAGCATCGATCCTGTTGTGATGGCAGCGTCAACGGTGTTGCGGCTGCAAGGCATTGTCTCGCGTGAGGTGCCACCGACGGAGGCCGCTGTGGTGACCATCGGCGTGTTGCAGGCAGGAACGAAGGAGAACGTCATCCCCGATGAGGCGATCATCAAGTTGAACGTACGCACCTTCGATGAGGGAGTTCGCAAACTGGTGCTAGCTGCTATCGAGCGGATCGTGAATGGTGAAGCCGAAGCCTCAGGTGCTCTCAGGAAGCCGGAGATTACGCTGCTGGACCGCTATTCTCTTACAACGAATGATCCGGATGCGACCAAGCGGGTGCGGGATGCGCTACGTGGGTACTTTCCAGCTGACAGTGTGCTGGAGACCAAGTCGACGATGGCGAGCGAGGACTTCGGATCGTTCGGAACCGAGTGGCACGTTCCATCGGTCTTCTGGTTCGTCGGCGGAGTGGATCGCGACGTGTACGCGAAGGCGAAGAGAGACGGCACGATCGGCCAGCTTCCGACCAATCACAGCCCATACTTCGCACCGGTGATCCATCCAACCCTGGAGGCAGGGGTTGAAACACTGGTTGTCGCCACGCAGGAGTGGCTGGGGAAGTAACGCGTCGGGCTGGAAACAGGAGAGAAACTGGAGTGGTCGAGCCCTTTCACTTCTCAATTCGGATGGACACGTTTCAAGTTGTACTCGACCTGGGCGGCACGTTCGTGTTCGCTCTGAGCGGCGGTGTGGCCGGAGTCAAGCACAGGCTTGATATCTTTGGCGTGCTGGTGTTGTCCTTCGCGGCAGCCAACGCGGGAGGGATCTCGCGCGATGTGATGATTGGAGCGACTCCGGCTGCGGCGCTCAGCGATTGGCGATATGTCGCTGTCTCGCTGCTTGCCGGTCTGCTGACGTTTTATTGTTATCCATTCATTGACCGCCTGAGCAGTTCTGTTCTGATCTTCGACGCTGCCGGTCTGGCGCTTTTCGCTGTTACTGGCGCGACGAAGGCCCTTACCTATCACCTTGGCCCAATCGCGGCGGCATTGCTCGGGATGCTGACAGGAATTGGTGGCGGCATGGCGCGTGACATCCTCATCACAGAAGTTCCTGTCGTGTTGCGCGCTGACCTTTATGCCGTCGCTGCTCTGGCTGGTGCCGCCGTCGTAGTGATCGGACATATGCTGCATCTCTCGTCCGCCCTGGCTACCTGTGTTGGCGCGGTTTTCTGCTTTGGGCTGCGCTTCATGGCGATCCGGTACGGCTGGAGGCTTCCCGTTGCCGCCGCGGAATAAACAGCGGGCATCTACAAAATGATTGGCAAGCGTAGCCCTATTGATTCATTCAAACTTAGTAAGGCGAAGGTGCAAGCCACTGCCTGCTACACCATCGTCTTGCGTAAGAGAGAAACAGCAGAGTATGCGCGTTTGGCCGCTTCTCTCGACCGGGAATCCTCAGAGCCCTCAGGCTGCTGTGACTAGAGACACCTCTTCGATTGGAGAAATACCATTGGCGTCCGGGATCGGGGCCGTTAGTTCCTCTTCGCACGCTTCCATTTGAGGTACGAGTTCACTGTTTTCCCGCCTGACTGGATCGGGCTGGCCGTGCTGAGCTGAAGTTCATCTCCTTCGATCTTCACCACGCGCGGCTGGATCTGCCCGATCCCAGGAATGAGGACTTTCTGATCCATGGACCACTCCAAATACGAAATCCGCTCGTCTCAGGCGGGTAGAGGCAGTCCGAGAAGCCGCTAGACGTGTGGTTTAGGGCGAAGCACGCATGTTACCCGTCCAGTCCACGCAAGAACCGAGTTGACACGAACGTTTCAAAAGTAATCCAAGCCCGCTCGGAAACCGTTAGCATTCCTAGCAGAATGCTGAAAAAGGGATTTCGACTCGCTTTTGAGACGTGCTACGACGAGCTGACACAAGATGTGTTATGCTATCACTACTGAGTATTGTGGGTTCAAAGTAGTTTTTCAGCATCCTGCCAGGCCGAGTCTACTTGGTTGCCATTTTTTTATAAATGAATCATTCGACAGATTGAAACCGTATCGCCTACTGGCAAAGTTCTCGACACGGGGAAGTCATGGTTCGTGGTTTGGGTGCCAGCGATGCGTCGCCTCTCACTGCCAGCTAATACCCGGAACCGGTTTCGAGCCGATGCTACTCTTGAGCGCGGCTCGTCTATAATACATCGAGCGTGAGGCAAAGACCATGAACAACTTCACTTGGTCTCTTGGAGCACAAGAAGTTTCGTTCGGAGGGTCTGTCACTCAGAGAGTCAAAAATAATTAGGACGAGCGATAAGGGACTCTTTGCCGGAGAGGAGGATTTGAACCCCGAAACCCGTTCGAGGTTAGACGCGTTCCGGGTGTGCGGCTTAAACGCGGCTCAAAGCCTGCGTTTGCAAAAACACTGGCGTTGGCGCGATCCTGAATCGACACTGCACATAAAATCCCCGCGATGACCGACTGATGTGATCGAAATCCAATCAGCACGGAGGGCCGCCACATGAACGAAAAAATTGAAGCGGGATTCCAAGCCTTTATTTCCGACGGTGGTGAAGAGTTCGGCGCTGTCCGCGAAGTGGCTCCGAACGGCCGCCCCGAACTGGTCGTCTATGTCGAGAATGCGGGTGACTTCACGGTGCCGCTCGACGCGATCGAAGCGGTGCATTCCGAGAAGGTTATCTTCAACTGCGCCAAGCTGGGCCTTAGCCTTCGCCGCGCTATCGGACATGCGCACGACGACGAAAAGCCCGGCGCATGACCGCTTTAGTCATTATGGAGTCCAAACCATGAGTACAGGGAAAAGTGAGACAGGCGCGGCGCCACTCGTAGCGGGCACCGCGGCGCCGGAGTTCAAGCTGCACAGTACGCCGGACCAATTCGTTTCGTTAAGCGAGTTGCGTGGCGCTCCCGTCATCCTGGCCTTCTACCCGGCTGACTTCAGTCCGGTGTGCGGAGACCAGATGGCACTTTACAACGAAATCCTGCCGGAGTTTCGCCGCTTCAAGGCGGAACTAATTGGTATCTCGGTTGATGGAGCCTGGTGTCACGAGGCGTTTGCGAAAGACCGCCACCTGCGTTTTCCGCTGCTGGCTGACTTCGAGCCTAAGGGCGGCAAAGACTTATGGCGTTTACCGATCGCAAGACGGCGTGTGTGATCGCGCGCTATTCGTGATTGATCCAATGGGGATCATCAGGTGGAGCTATGTCTCGCCGATGGGGATCAATCCCGGCGCCGATGGCATTCTCGCCGCTCTCGAAGAGCTCGCGCCACAACAGGAGAAGAGCAAATGAGAACATATTTCGCCCCGCGGCTGGTTCTGCCGGTCAGCGCGCGCGATCACATCCGTGGGCCGGCGGCCGCTCCGGTGACAATCGTCGAATACGGTGACTACGAGTGCCCGTATTGCGGCACCGCCAGCGCGGTCGTCGATGATCTGCGGAGCGAAGCCGGTGATAGTCTGCGCTTCGTCTTTCGCAACTTTCCAATGACCGAGGTGCATCCGCATGCAGAGCATGCGGCGGAAATCGCCGAGGCGGCCGCGATGCACGACAAGTTTTGGGAGATGCACGATATGCTGTATGCGCATCAAGATGCGCTCGACGACCAGCATCTTGCCGAATACGCAGTCGCGCTCGGGCTGCCGACGAGCGATCTTCGCGCCCTGGCCAAAAATGCTTACTTGCCCCGCGTGCGTGAGGATTTTCTCAGTGGAGTGCGTAGCGGCGTAAACGGTACTCCGACTTTCTTCATCAACGGCGTTCGACACGACGGTTCTTATGATCTCGAGGCGTTGCGTGACGCTGTTTCGAAAGCCGCATAGGCAACCGCGCGCTTTCTCAAGGCTGCGGCGCCGCGGCGAGACGGCCGGCGGCCAGCGCGAGCATTACTTCGGTCCAGCCGTCGAAAATCAGTTCGATCCCTATGAATAAGCCGATTACCCAGAGTCCCGAAATCGGCCACGAATCCCAGATTATGATTCCGAGCACGATTGAGATGACGCCGTTCAGGATGAGCCAGCCCCAATGACGTAGCGGCATCGAAAACGCAACGAAGAGCCGAAACCCGCCGCCGACAATCAGCAGCATCGCGATCAGCAGGGTCAGGGTGACCGCCGCCATCGCCGGATTAGTAACCATCATGAACCCAGCAACAACGTAGAGCACGCCGGCAAACAGGTTGAGGAAGAAGCCGTGCCATCGCCGATGCATCAAGCCGTGGATGAGGCCGACCAAGCCGCCGATGATCAGTATCCAGCCGAGGAAAACCACCGAAACCAGCGTCGCCAGCTCCGACAAACCGATCGCGATAATTCCCAGCACGATTAGCGCGATGCCCCAGATGAGGAACCAAATCCTATGTTCCCGCACCTTGTCGATCCCGAGACTCAGCACGCCTGCAGCCATTCGATTGACCTCCGCTGTGAACTAAAGTTTCAACCGGCCTGGCCGCGGCGCAAAACCGGTGAGTTCGCGGCGCGCTGACCGATAGCAGGCTTATCGCAAAAGAGCGCGTCTTCCAAGCATCGCTGCCGCATGAAGGTAGTATTGTTATTCGACGGTTAAACAGAGATTTCCGTTTTGACCTTCCGAATCAGGAAACGTGGTCTCGCGACCCTCTTACGCGCTGGGGTCTCGTCAGTCGCCGAGTTCAAGTTTGGAGAAACCGAGAAATTTCGCGGGGAGATATTATGAAAGAACAATCCGCAACGATGACTAGGGAACCTCTACACAAGTCAGTTTTGTCATTCTGAACGGAGCCCGCGAAGTGAAGAATCCC
>JBOHWJ010000314.1:0-4881 GCA_050736495.1 Binataceae bacterium (SeqCode)
CGTCGCGGTCTCGTCGGGATCCGCGTGCACGTCGGCCAGCCTAGAGCCGTCGTACGTGCTGAAGGCACTGGGCGCCGGCGACGACCTGGCGCACTCGTCGATTCGCTTCGGCCTCGGCCGGTGGACGACCGCCGAGGAAGTCGACTACGTCGCCGACAAACTGATCAACGTGGTGACCAGGCTGCGCGAGATGTCGCCGCTCTACGAACTCGCAAAAGAAGGGGTCGATCTCTCGACCATGCAATGGCAAACGGAAGGACACTGAGATGGCTTATTCGAACAAGGTGATCGATCACTACGAAAACCCGCGCAACGTCGGATCGCTGCCGAAAGAAGATCCGAACGTCGGCACGGGGCTCGTGGGCGCGCCGGAATGCGGCGACGTCATGAAGCTGCAATTGAAAATCAACCCGGACAACGGCGTCATCGAAGATGCGCGATTCAAGACTTTCGGCTGCGGCAGCGCGATCGCAAGTTCGAGCTACGTCACCGAACTTGTCAAGGGTAAGCATATCGACGAGGCGATGACGATTAAGAACACGGTCATCGTGAAAGAACTGAATCTGCCGCCGGTCAAGATCCATTGCTCGGTGCTGGCCGAAGACGCTATCAAGGCGGCGATCACCGACTGGAAGAAGCATCAGGATGGCACGCCGGCCGGGACGGCCAGGAAGGCTGACGAAGCTTAAGGCACCGGCTTAAGCGACGGTATCCAACACGATGGTTTTGCTTTCTGACACCGCGGTCGTGAAGATCAAGGCGCTTACCGCCGACAAGCCCGATACCGGTTTGCGCGTCAAGGTCGTTGGCGGCGGCTGCTCGGGTTTGCAATACCGGATGGAAATCGACGCCGCCAAGGAGCGCGACAAGGTCTTCGAGCGCGATGGCGCGAGACTCATTGTCGATAAGAAGAGCTTTCTTTACTTGAACGGTTCGGAGCTCGACTATGCCGAGGAGTTGATGTCGGCGGGCTTCAGGCTGGTCAATCCCAACGCCAAGCGCAGTTGCGGATGCGGGGAATCGTTCGTCGTATGAACGAACGAAGGCGGAGGCACTGGCGTAATCATGATGCGATGCCCGTCATGCTCGCGGGTTCAGGAGCCGCGCCTGACCTGTGCGGAATGCGGCGCGCCGCTCGGGGTTGAGCTGGATTTTTTCGCCGCGCTGGGACTTCCGCGGAGACTCGTAATTGATACGTCCTTGCTGGAGCAGGCCTATCATCAACTGGGCCGGCGCATTCATCCCGACCGCTTTGCCACCGCCGCGGCCCCGATCCGGAAGGCGAGCCTGCGCAGCACAGCGCTGTTGACGCGCGGCTATCGTACCTTGCGCGAACCGATCAGCCGCGGGCTCTATTGGCTCGAACTCCACGGCCATAAATTGGCCGACAACAATAAGAGCGTGCCGCCGGAACTTGCCGAACTGGTCTTCGAGGTGCAGGAACAATTGGCCGAGCTGCGCGATGCACGCGAGAGCGGCGGCGACGAGGCACGCGAACTTGCCACCGCTATCGGCGAGCGGCGCGCCAGGCTTCAGGCGGCGATCGACGGAGCGCAGGATGAATTGGAACGGAACTTCACCCGGTGGGACGCCGGCGACGACGAAAAAAATGGTGACCGCCTGACAGTCGAACTCAAAGCTGATCTGTCGAAAATCGCTTACCTGAGAACGCTCATCCGCGACGTCGATCGGGAACTTGAAACGGCCAAAGCGGCCTGAAATAAGAGCTATCCGCGTTCGCGCATGGGCTGTCGGTAACGCCTTTGCGGGGTGCGGAATTTGAATTTGCCATGCCGAGAATATTTGGAATAGACCTCGGAACGACCAACAGCCTCATCGCCGTGATGGAAGGGCCAAGCCCGCGCGTCATCACCGATCCCGCAACCGGCAGCGCGCTGCTGCCCTCGGTGGTCGCGATGGCGCCGGACGGCGGCATATCTGTCGGCGAGCGCGCGATCGAATTGGAGCCGCATCTGACGATCGAAGAGAATGGACGCGTGGCGCCGGCCGGTTTTTCCAGCGGCGAATACGGGGCGGTGGTACGTTCGGTCAAGCGCTACATGGGGCTCGGCGGCGACGAACTCGCGCCCGACGACCGCACACGTTATACCTTCACCGATCTCTCGGGTGCGATCGTGCGCTTCCAGGTGGGCCGGCGGGTTTACACGCCGCCGCAGATTTCCGCTGAGATTTTGCGTGCGCTCAAGCGTCGCGCGGAAGCTGGGCTGGGCGAGAGCGCCGAGCGCGCGGTGATAACCGTCCCGGCTTACTTCAACGATGGCCAACGCCAGGCCACCAAGGACGCGGGACGCCTTGCCGGCCTCGAAGTCGTGCGGTTGGTCAACGAGCCCACTGCGGCGTCGCTCGCCTACGGACTCCAGCAGATGACCGAAGGACGAGTCGCAGTCTATGACCTTGGCGGCGGCACCTTCGATATCTCGATCCTCAATATCAAGGGTGGAATTTTCGAGGTGCTGGCGACCAACGGCGACACCCATTTGGGGGGCGATGACATTGACCGTGAAATCGTCAACCTGATGCTTGCTGAGCTGCCCGAAGCGATGCGCGGCGATCGTCACGTGTGGAACAGCGCGCGCCTTGTGGCGGAAGACGCGAAGAAGCGGCTCAGCGCCGTGGACAGCGTTGAACTCACGCTCGATTTGCCCGACCGCCGCGTCGCCAGGACTCTGACCCGCGCTGAATTCGAGCGGCTGGCCGCCGGGCCGGTTGAACGTACGCTGGAATGCTGCCGGCGAGCACTCAAAGACGCCAAACTGGACCCCGCCGAGGTCGACGCGGTCGTGCTGGTGGGCGGGTCGACGCGGGTTCCGATGGTACGGCGGCAAATAGCGGAACTCTTCGGCCGCGAACCGCTGTGTTCGCTCGATCCCGACCAAGTGGTGGCCTTGGGAGCGGCCGTACAGGCAAGTGTGCTGATGGGCACGCAGGGCGACCTGCTCCTGCTCGACGTGGTGCCGCTCTCGCTCGGTATCGAGACGATGGGCGGGGTGATGGAGCGGTTGATTCATCGCAACACCACGATCCCGACCAGTACGACCGAAAATTTTACAACAGCTGTTGATAACCAGACACATGTCGATATTCATGTCTTGCAAGGTGAGCGCGAACTTGCCAAAGATTGCCGTAGCCTTGCCCGTTTCAAGCTAGGGCCCATCGAGCCACGACCGGCTGGCGTTCCTCGTATCGAGGTCACTTTTCTGATCGATGCGAACGGGATACTCAATGTTACGGCACGTGATGAGCGTACCGGGCGTGAGCATTCGGTTGATGTTAAGCCCAGTTATGGGCTGACGGATGAGGATATCGAACGGATGCTGGAAGAGGCTATCGATCTGGGTGAGGAGGATATCGAGCAGCGCCTCATAATTGTGGCACGAAATGACGCCGAGCAGATTCTGACCGCGTTGCGCAAGCAACTGGGCGAATACGGTGAACTGGTTCCCGAGGAGGAACGCGAGCGTATCGACGAGGGCGCGGCGCGCTTGGAAGCGGCGCGTATCGGTAGCGACCGTGAACTCATAGGCGACTTGGTCGAAGAACTGAACGAAGTAACGACGCCATTTGCCGAACGCATCATGGATCGGGCGATCAAGTTGGCGCTCGAAAAGAAATCAATAGAGGAATTGTCTTGAACTATCCTTGGCCAGCGGCAACTGTTTTGGCAGCGGCTGGCGGCGGATAGGCGGGAGGATGGCGCAGCAATGGGACTCAAATGGGACCAAGCCGACGAGATCGCCGAGGTGTTGGCCGAAAATCATCCGGGACTGAACCCGCTCGATGTCCGTTTCACGGATTTGCGGCAATGGGTGGTCGACCTTGACGAATTCGGCGACGATCCCAGTGGCTCGACTGAAGGCACACTGGAGGCCATCCAAATGGCTTGGAAAGAGCTATACGAAGAGCAAAGCGAAGATGAGGATTGAATAAGGCGTCTTCGCGCTACGTCTTAAAATCAAGGAGGTGGAGGTGGTGGAAGCGACGAGGGGAGACCACGGAGGAAAAATGCAGGAGAAGGAAACATTGGACGAGAAGCTGCCGGGGTTGTTCGAGCCCGACACGCTCTTGCCCATCCAGTACTTCGAGGCGATGCGCAAAAAGCATCTGCTCGAAGGCGAAAAGCGGCTCATTCTGAGCGTGCTCGAGGACGCGATCGAGTGCTTCATGAAGTGCATCGACTCGTCCACCAGCAAGGGACAGCGCTTGTTCCGCGACGCTGAGGAATGGATCGCGCTGGAAGACAAGTACTGGGTTTTCTCGTTCGATAACGTCTGCGACATGCTCGACATCAACCCGGAATACATGCGACGCGGAATCAGGCAATGGAAGGAACGCAAGCTGGTGGCCTTGCAGCAGGCCGCTGAAGCGCGCGCGGCCGCGGCGCTTGAGGCCGCCGCCACGGTAACGGAACCGCCGCCGAATACGGCTGGGGCAATCGCCAGTACCGATACCGCCAAGCCGATCGAGACACGGGTGGCGGCGAACGTGTTCACGTCCCATTCGGTGCGGCGCAAGACCGAGACGGTCGCCGCGACGGGGCGAACGGCGGCCCGTAACCTGCGTAAGGCGAACGGCTGAACCGAACGCCCACTCGCGCCACCACGGCGCACGGGAAAACAAATCAAATAGCGATGGTTTCAAAGGGCGGCCGGCCACGGCCGCCCTTCGGCGTTTAAAGAAGCCGTGCGATTGACCGTGTTCGCGTTGCGGCCGGAATTAGGATCCGGGTGCGTGCGATGCTCCGGCCGGCGATGCTCCAACCTGCGCGAAACAACGGCGCCATCGCGCCGACGATGCCGGGCAATCTCGTCCACCGCGGCATTCGGGTCACTCTGTGGCCCCAGGCACGCCGAATTCTTACAG
>JBOHWJ010000315.1:0-3698 GCA_050736495.1 Binataceae bacterium (SeqCode)
ATCATCTATTACAACGACGGCGCGCGCCGGAACCTGCGCTACAGCGCCGAGGAGATCATCGGCGAGAAAGTCACACGCATCTATCCCTCGCTCGAAGAGGCGCGCCGCGTAATGAAAGCGATGCGCGATTCGACCGGACGTATCGCCAGCTTCGAAACCGTCTTGCGGGACAAGGACAACCAGCAAATCCCGGTCGCCATCTCGGGCTCGATTATCTATGACCAGCAGGGCGGAGAGGTCGGATCGATTGGCTACGCTCGCGACATACGCCTGATGCGCCAGCGCGAACAACTCGCCACCGCCGGCGAAATCGCCGTGAGCCTCGCCCACGAAATCAACAATCCGCTCGAGACCATCACCAACAATCTCGACCTGCTTGCGCGCTGCATCGAAATGCATCTGGGCGAGGCCGAACTGGTAGTCGAGACCGAGCGGCTCGACTCGATTCGCGCCGGCATCGCGCGCGTGCAGGCCATCGTGCGCCGGCTCGAAGATATGACGCGCAAGGGCGTCTACGAGACCTGCGACTACATGCAGGGCAGACGCATGGCCGACCTTGCCCCGCGCGAGAGCGACCGGAAGTTACCCTGGTCCGCGCATGAAGCCGCGGCACGGCGTGAGGAATGGGCACTCAACGGCATGTCGGTACTGGTGCTCGACGACGACGTTTCAGTGGTGACCTCGCTCGCCGACGTGTTGCGCGCCGAGCGCTGCGTGGTGCATACGGCGACGCGTCCGAGCGCCGCCTTCGGCATCTTGCGCAACGTGAAAATCGACGCTGTGATTTCGGATGTCGTGATGCCCGAGATGGATGGGTACGAATTTTACACGCGGGTGAAAGAGGAGATGCCCGAACTGCCGGTCATCCTGATGACCGCGTACTATTACGACAAAGATCACATCATCAAGCGCAGCCGCCTGCGCGGGCTCGAGGGTGCGATTTTCAAGAAGCCGGTGAATCCCGCCAAGCTGCGCCAGATCCTGGTGCAGGCGCGGCAAAAGCCATCGACGACGAAAACCGCCGTGCCTGCGGCCGCTACCGCCCCTCGCACGACCATCGACTGATTTTTCGCGCCTCGTCTTTCTCCGCGCGCCTCAACCGGTTCGGCGCGTTTTGAATTCTCGCCTTCAAGCGCAAGGATCCGAGCCTAATCCGCGATCGTGATGTAGAGCGGGGCGCTGCTCGGATTGGGCTTGCCGCTGTCGTTCTCGGTCGCGACTGTCGCGGGCGAAAGCGGCGTCAACGCGCCCGTGGTCGCATTGATCGAGAATTGCGCCACCGTCCCGTTGCCGTTGTTGGTGACGTACAGAAACTGACCATTAGGATCGGCCGCCAGCCCGGTCGGAGCACTGAGGCCCGTCGCCGCCTGCGTGGTCATCAACTGGATCGCATTCGTCACGATGTTGAGCGTGAACAGCGCCACCGTATTTGCACCCTTGAGCGCGACGTAGATCAAGTCGGTGTTGGCGCCCGAGGGATTGGCGACCACCACGCCAGTCGGCAGGTTCGCCACCGACCCGGTGGAGGCGAGGTTGAAGAGGCTCGCCGTACCGCTGCCCGTGCTCAATTGGTAAACGTTTCCGGTCGTGGGGCTGGCGGCAAATAAGAACGTGCCGGAAGCATCAACCGCAAGCCCCGCCGGATCTGAAATCGGAACGGGGCTGCCGGCCTGATTCGGGGCACCTGAGTTGATATTGAAGCTGAAGACTTGGTTCGAAAGCTCGTCAGATACGTAGAGAAAAGGCGTCCCACTGATGGTCGTGGTAACGGCGCCGAAGGCGGCGCTGAAACCGGTGACCGAAGTCGCGGCCCCGAGCGCACCGCTGGCGCTATCGATCGTGTAATACGAGAGCGAGCTCTTGGCGCCGGTGCCAGTCCCAAAATTGGTCACGTACACACTGCTGTTGCCGGGGTTCACAGCGACCTGCTGCGGCGAAGTGCCGGCTGCCACCGAGCCGCCGCCGATAGCGCCGAGCTTGCCACTGCTTGAGTTGATGGCGAACTGATAGACCTTGTTGTCGGCCTCGTTCGTCACGTAAAGGAATGTGCCCGAGGCCGCGGCCAGGCCCACCGGCCCCTTGGACGAACCGGCCGTGACGGTCCCGATCAGTTTTAACAATCCGGTATTAATGTTGCGGCTGTATTCCGAAACCTTGCCGTCGGCGTTGTTGGTTGCGTAAACGAAGTTGCCATTACCCGGAGAGACCGTCGGCGTCGGCGAACTCGACGACGAGACCTTGGGATAAATCGAATTGCCGCATGAACCCGCCAGCGCGACCATCGCCAGCAAGGTAATGAAGGCTGGCGCCCATCGCAGCACCCGCATTAACTCGCGCAGTTCGCCGGTCAGCTTTCGCGTCTCATCCATCGAACCCCCCGCCCTCTCCATTCGTTCCGCTATGCCCATGGAGTCTACACAAAGACGCGCCCGAGGGAACTGTATAAGGCCCTGATGGGGCGGGTTTTACGCATGTTGCGGATGGCCGCGGCACGGGCGGCTTGACAAGCGCGCGGGCGTCATGGCGTGCTGGCTTCGCGAACCCCCGTTTACCCTCGCCGCGGCCGTTTGCTCTCGCTGCGGTGGGTCGCAACAAGGGAGACACTGATATGGCCAAAATGGATTTCAACAAGATTCCGCGTTTTTCCGATTTGCCGGTCAAACCAGGCGCGCCAGCCGACTCCAATTGGGGCGTCTTCGGTGACAATGATGAAGTTGGCTGCATCAACTTCCTCACCGAAGAGGGCGTGGTCGAGGCCGCCCGGCTGGTCACCAAGGGCAAGGTGTTCCGGCTCGACACGCCGATCAATTACGCCAGCCCTCCGCTGTTCGATCGCGAACCGGTAAAGCATACGAAGAAGAGCTTCGAGAGTCACGGGCTGTTGGGTTTCGACGACGTACTCGACTCATACAACACCCAGGAAGGCAGCCAATGGGACGGTCTCGGCCACGTTGGCAACCTCCGCGCGCAGGCTTTCTATAACGGCGTCACGCAAGACGAGATCAAGCGCACCAACAAACTCGGCATCCACAATTGGGCGGACAAGTTCGTCGGCCGCGCGCTGGTAATCGACGCCTTCCGCTATCGCAGCGACAAGGGCCGTCCGGTAAACCCATTGACCGACGAAAAGTACAGCTTGGACGACCTGAAAGAGGCGATCAAGGCGCAGCGTTCGGAACTCAAACCGGGCACCATCCTGCTGATCCGTACCGGCTGGATACCGGCCTACCTCAAGTCGTCGCCGGAAGAGAAACGCGCGATGGCGCCGCTCGACCAACTCAAGGCCTGCGGTATCGATGACAGCCGCGAGATGGTCGCTTGGTTCTGGGATAATCGGGTCGCCGCCGTCGGCACCGATTGCCCCGCGGTCGAGCCGTGGCCGTGGGATTTTCGCAACGACGGCGCGCTGCACTATCGCACTCTGTCGCTGCTCGGACTGCCGCTTGGCGAGCAGTTCAATCTTGAGAAGTTGGCCGAGGACTGCGCGCAGGACAAGCGCTACGAATGCATGCTGGTGTCGGTGCCGCTGCATCTGCAGGGTGGAATTGCGTCGCCGCCCAATGCGGTCGCGATAAAGTAGGCGAGCGTCTCGCGGCGGCGCCCGATTGACGGACCTTTCCACGCGCCGCGATTGGCGCGGCCGGGCGATCGCCTTGCGACGCGCACCTGCGATGCCTTCACGTCACGATGCGAGCGCG
>JBOHWJ010000316.1:0-7079 GCA_050736495.1 Binataceae bacterium (SeqCode)
GATAGGTGGCGAAGACGACGATCGCGATCGCCGCGAGAATGAGCGCGTACTCAGTCATGGTCTGGCCACGGCTCATGTTCTTGTGCGCCTCGCGCACCCGCACGTACAGTTTGCTCAAATACTCCATTTCGCTTTCCTCCTGATTTATGATGCCTGAGCGCGGTTCTAGCTCGCGTCTCGGCTACGCGGCCCTTCAATGCAGACTATGTGCCAGCAGGAACGCGGCATTATAAGCTACAATAGCTCGCTTGAACGCTACATAGATAGAATTTGACACAAAACCACGTACGCTGGTATGTTGCTGAAGCGCAACAGGGATTAGTAGAAGTGATTCTGTAGCATCTAAACACTCAAACAAATCAAACGAATCAAATAGACAGGTATCAGCGCCTGGCGCCTAATGCGAGTTACGGATCTGCTCAAGCCGTATGCGGGCCTGCTCACGACTGCTCCAGGACCAGAGCGGGCTGAATCATCGAAGGTTTGGAGCAGGGCGGAGCACTGATTGCGCCAAGCTCCTATCCTATCGAGTCTCGAACGCGCCTAAATCTCCTCGAGAGCGATCGAATCGCCGACTGCGGTACCGCTTTGAGCGGCGGCGCCGGCGGGGAGTTCGAGCGCCTTGCGCGCTCGCGTGACTACGGAAGATATCCGCCAGGGCTTGAGTTCGGGATTGATTTTGATCACGACGCCGTTCCGATCGAGAAAAACAATATCGATGGCGAACCGCATGAAGAACATGTGCATCCACATGAACGGTTCGAAACGGCCCCTGGCGAACAACATCCCATGGCCGGGTTCCAGCCTTTCGCGGCCCAAGAGGCCGCGAGTTTGACCGGCGACGCCACCGGCGTCCTCCAGCTGCCCGCACAGGACCGTGCCGCGCGTACGATTCAATGCGCGTAAGCTGCGAGCCTTCATCGCCACCTCCTGACGCGCGATCCTGGCATAACCGGTCGAGCGCATGTTTCCGATTCCTCCCGCACGTCCACGCCCGGGCGAGGTCTGTTGGCACCCCGACTCCCGGTGGCGCGCATGCAACAGCGAGCGTAATTTAGGCAAGCCACTGGTTGCCGAGCGAAACATGTGCCAAACCATCTCTGACGCTGGCGCGCGTCTCGCGCAGGAGGGTCGCGTGAAGGCCGAGTCGGTACGGCGCACTGTTGCACGGACGGTCATTGTAATAGAATTCGCTCGATTCCATGGGTTATCTGCCGTTATTTCTCGACGTAACCGGGAAACCATGCCTGGTGATCGGCGGAGGCGAGATTGCCGAGCGCAAGATCGCTGCCTTGCGAGATGCCGGCGCCACCGTAACGGTCGTGAGCCCTGAAGTTAACGCGCGGCTGCGTGCGCTGGCCGTAAACGGTGCGATTCATCATATCGAGCGACGTTATGCCAACGGCGACGTTCGCGGCTGCGTTCTCGTTTACGTCGCCACCAGCGACGGTGAGGCGAACCGCGAGGCGGCGGCCGAGGCGCAGGCACTGGGCGTCCCCGTCAATGTTGCCGATGTTCCCGATCTATGCAGCTTTATCGCGCCCGCAGTGGTGCGGCGCGGCCTGCTCCAGCTCGCGGTTTCGACTGGCGGCGCAAGTCCGGCTTTGGCAAAGTTGCTGCGCGCGGAACTCGCCGCCGCATATGGTCCCGAATACGAACCGCTGCTCGAAATTCTGGCAGCGGCACGCCGCTATCTTGCGCGGCATGAGCCTGTCGCGGCGGCGCGCGCGCGTATCCTGAGCGCGCTCGTCGCTTCCGGCTTGCGCGATTGTCTCGGGCAGCGCAACTTTGCGGCAGTTGACGAAATGCTGAGGGAGCATCTGGGCGCCGGGATGACGGAACTCGGTTGCGATCCCGCGCGGATGGACACGGCGCCATCTTCGGGAGGCGGCGCGGGCCGATAATTTTGGGATGAACGTAATCTGGCTGGCTCCAGCTCTAATCTGTTATGCGCTGTCGGCGGCGCTGTTCGTGTTGGGCCGCACCGGAACGCTGAAGACCTATTGGAGCGCCTACGCGACCGCGCTGCTCGGCGGCGGAGCGACGTTGCAGACCATCGAGCTCGTCCTGCGCGGAATCCAGGCCGGCAATATACCGGTCACCGACTTCGTGCAGTCGCTCGCTTTTCTCGGCTGGCTGACGGCGCTGGTGGGGCTGGTGTTGATAGTGCGCTTCAAGATGCCGGTTATCGGTGCCATCGTCGCCCCGCTCGCGACCGTGGTGATGGTGGTCGCGGCGGCGATGATGAAGCAGGGGCGGATGGTGGTGCCGGCGAGCCTGCGCAGCGCCTGGCTGCCGGTTCACGTGACACTTGCGCTTCTGGGCGACGCACTGTTCGTGCTTGCGGCGGGTGTCAGCGTGATCTATCTCGTGTACGAGTCACGGCTCAAGGCGAAACGGCCGCTCGCGATCGACGGCGAGCGTCCACCGAGCCTCGAGAAGCTCGATCGCGTCAACTATCACCTGCTTGTATGGGGTTTCCTGATGCTGAGCCTGGCGATCGTAACCGGCGCCATCTGGGCCGACGCCACCTGGGGCCATTTCTGGTCATGGGAGCCGCAGGAGACCTGGTCGGCGATCATCTGGCTTTTGTACGCGGCACTGCTGGAATCACGGCTAACGGTGGGATGGCGCGGACGACGCGTGGCCGCGCTCACGATCGTCGTCTTCACGGTGTTGATCGGATCGTTCCTCGGCGTGAGCCTGATCACGCCGGGTAAACATGGCGGCAGTTTCGGCTAGGCGATGGCGCAGACGCTTTTCATATTCGGCGTAAATCACCGCACCACCCCGGTGGCGATGCGCGAGCATCTCGCCTACGCAGCGAATGAAATCGTCGACGCGCTGATGCGGCTTCGGGCGCACGCGCCGGCGATCGCCGAGGCGGCGCTGCTCTCGACCTGCAACCGCGTCGAAGTGATCGGCGTCACCGCCGACTCCGGGCGCGCGGCCGAGCAGACAACCCGCTTCCTCGCGAGCGACCGCGCGGTCAGCGCGGATGCGTTTGCGCCCTCGTTCTATCGTTTCGAGGGGCGTGCGGCGGCGCGCCATCTATTCCGCGTCGGCGCGAGCCTCGATTCGATGGTGGTGGGCGAGCCGCAAATTCTTGGACAGCTCAAAACCGCCTACGCGCAATCGGCCGAGGCCGGCAGCGCCGGACTGGTGCTTCATCGCGCGTTTCACAAGTCCTTTTCGGTCGCCAAGCGGGTGCGCAAGGCAACCCTCATCGGCCATGGATCGGTTTCGCTCGGCGCGGCCGCGGTCGGACTCGCGGAGAAGATTTTCGATTCGCTCGCGGGCAAGACCGTGATGTTGCTGGGGGCGGGCAGAATGGGCGAATTGTGTGCGCGCCACCTCAAGCAACTGGGAATCGAATCGCTGCTGATCACCAGCCGCACCTTCGACCATGCGGTGGCGCTGGCGCGCGAATTGGGCGGCACCGCGGTCCCGCTCGACAATTTCAGGCCGTATCTCAAGATGGCCGACATTGTAATCGGGTCGCTCGCGGCAACGCGTCCGGTACTCGGCCCCGAAGAGTTCGAGAGCGTTCTCAGAGAGCGGCGCTACCGTCCGGTGTTCCTGATCGACCTCGGCGTGCCGCGCAATTTCGACGAGCGGCTGAATGCGACCGAGAACGTCTATCTCTACGATATCGACGACTTGAGCGCTGTGGTGATGGAATCGCGCGAGGACCGTGAACGCGAGGCGCAAAAGGCCGCGGCCATTGTCGAGTTTGAACTCGAATCGTTTTGCAAATGGCTCGGCCAACTCGACCTCGTACCGGCCATCAAGGATATCCGTTCGAGTATCGAGCAACTGCGCGATATCGAGCTGGAGCGTCATCGCGCCTGGCTCATGGGACTGGCGCCGGAGGAGCGGGAACGCATCGAGTCGCTGACGCGTGGCCTCGTCAACAAGCTGCTTCATCGGGTGCTCTCGGGACTGCGCGACGGCCGCGCTGGCGCGCCGAACGGGCTCTATGCCGCCGAGGTTGCACGCCGCTTGCTGTGTGGCGATCTGCTCGCCGAAGGCCCCGGACTGGGAGACGGCGAAGATGACGACGATGGCGGCGAGGGCCTATGACAACGCCGCCGGACGCGTTCGCCTGATGGCTTTCAAGCTGCGTATCGGATCGCGCCCGAGCGCGCTGGCGCTGGCACAGACCAACCTCGTCAAGACGCACCTGGAGCGGACGCTCGACGGGCTCAAAGCCGAAATCGTCGTAATCCGCACCAGCGGCGACAAGCTCGCCAACGCTTCGCTCGCACGCGTCGGTGGCAAGGGACTTTTTATCCGCGAACTCGAACAGGCGCTCAGCGCGGGCCGCGCCGATATCGCGGTTCATTCGATGAAGGACTTGCCGGCGCTGATGCCGGCGCAATTCCGCTTGGTCGCGGTCCCGGAGCGCGAGAACCCGCGGGATGCGCTGGTAACGCGGGCGCCGGGCGGTTTCGCCGCTTTGCCGCGCGATGCGCGCGTGGGCACGTCGTCGACGCGACGGCGGTTCGAGGCGCTCAGGATGCGGCCGGACCTCAACGTAATCGCGCTGCGTGGCAACGTCGATACGCGGCTTGCGCGGCTGGCGGCTGGCGACTTCGATGCGATCATCCTTGCGGTCGCTGGGCTCAAGCGCCTCGCACGCACAGACGGAATAAATCTCGAGGAACTGGGCGAGCACGATTTCGTGCCGTCAGGCGGTCAGGGTGCGCTCGCGTTGGAGGCGCTGGCGGGCGCGCCGCTAGGCGGCTCGCGTGAACTCGAAGCGGCGGCGGCATCGCTTAACGATGCGCGCGCGCTGGCGGAAACCAGCGCCGAACGCGCGTTTCTGGCCACTATCGGGGCCTCGTGTGTCTCGCCGGTGGGAGTCAAAGGCAGGCGGGAAGCCGACAATCTCACGCTGCATGCATTGCTCTTTAGCGTCGACGGTACACGCAGTCTGACCGATGAAATCCGCGTGGCTTGGCGCGTGGATGGAGCGGATGCGGCACAGGCCGAGCGTCTTGGCACCGAGTTGGGCCGCCGCATGCTCGACCGCGGCGCCGGCGATCTGATCGGCCGTGAGCAAACGCGTGGATGAACCCGTGAGCAAACGCGGCAAGGTTTACCTGGTTGGCGCGGGGCCGGGCGCGGCCGACCTTATAACCGTGCGCGGGGCGGCGATCCTGCGCGAGGCCGGCGTCGTCGTCTACGATTATCTGGCCAGCCCGGAACTGCTGCGGCTGGCGCCCGCCGGCGCGGAGTTGATTTACGCGGGTAAAAAAGGCGGCGGCGAGCGCAGTTTCGGCCAGGCCGGAATAAATCACCTCCTGATCGAGCATGCGCGCGCCGGAAAAAGCGTGGTGCGGCTCAAGGGCGGCGATCCTTTCATATTCGGACGCGGGGGCGAAGAGGCCGAAGCGCTGGCGGCGGCCGCAATCGATTTTGAGGTTGTTCCGGGTGTTACATCGGCGATTGCCGCGCCCGCCTTTGCCGGCATCCCTCTGACCCATCGCGAACATGGCTCGTTCGTGGCCTTCCTGACCGGCCATGAGGACGTCGGCAAGGACCCCGAAGCGGCGCTGCCGTGGAACGAACTTGCGCGCGCGGCACGCGGGCGCGGAACACTGGTGCTGCTGATGGCAACGACGCGGATGCGCGAGCATCTGGCGCGGCTGATTAACGCAGGCTTGCCCGCCGAAACCCCCGCGGCGGCGATCCAGTGGGCGACAACGGCCGCGCAAAGAACCATCGCGGCGACGCTGGGGACGCTCGCCGATGAGGCCGGCCGCGCGGCGCTGGCCGCGCCGGCGGTGGTGGTGGTCGGCGAATGCGCGGCGCTGCGGCCGACGCTCGGATGGTTCGAGAAGCTGCCGCTCCATGGACGCCGAATCGTAGTCACGCGCGCGGCGCGGAATGCGGGTATGTTGGCTGGGAAACTGCGCGCGCTGGGCGCCGAGCCGGTTGAATTCCCGGCTATCGAGACCACCGCGCCTGACAGCTACGAGACGCTCGACCAAGCCATCGCGAATCTCGCGGCGTTCGACTGGATCGTATTCACCAGTGCGACCGGCGTCGACAATTTCATTGCGCGAATCCGCGCGATCGGACACGATTTGCGCGAGCTGGGCCGCGCGTTGCTGGCCGCCATCGGTCCGGCCACGGCCGAGCGCCTCAGCCGGCATGCGCTGAAGGTCGCCGCGATGCCGGCCGAGTATCGCGCCGAAGCGGTGATCGATGCGATCGGCACGGCGCGCATCAGCGGCGCCCGCATCCTGATTCCGCGAGCGCAGGTGGCGCGCGAAATTTTGCCGCAATTGCTGATTGAACGCGGCGCGCGCGAAGTGGTGGTTGCGCCTGCCTATAAAACCGTGATTCCGGCCGGCGTCAACGTCGAGCGCGTCCGCGATCTTATCGCGGCGGGCGGATTGGATCTCGTCACGTTTACCAGTTCGAGCACCGTCACCAACTTCCGCGAGTTGGTGGGCGAAGCGGCGGCCGGCGTAAAGGCGGCCGCGATCGGCCCGATAACCGCTGAGACCGCGCGCAACCTGGGTTTCGAGGTGGTGGTATGCCCAGCCGCATATACGGTGGACGCGCTCGTCACGGCGATCATCGGACATTTCGCGGCGCATGGTTAGGGGTCTGTTTCACCTGTTTTAAGTGAGCGAACATCACTAATATATGGACGGTTGTACGATCGCCGCGCTGGGGGTGAACGCCAATGGCATTCCCGATAAATCGTCCACGACGGCTGCGCCGCACTGAAACGCTGCGCCGGATGGTCCGCGAAACGCGGCTCTCAGCCGACGATTTGATCCAGCCCTACTTCGTCTGCCCCGGCCGCGACGTGCGCAAGCCGATCGAAGCGATGCCGGGCGTCGCGCAATTGTCGGTCGATAGCGTAGTGCGCGAGGCGCGCGAGACCTATGCCGCCGGCGTTCCCGCCGTTATCCTGTTCGGCATTCCGCCACACAAAGATCCGCTCGGCAGCGAGGCTTGGAACGACGACGGCGAAGTCCAGCGCGCCATCCGCGAAATCAAGGAGCACGTGCCCGGCCTCGCCGTCATCACCGACGTCTGCATGTGCGAATACACCGACC
>JBOHWJ010000317.1:0-9266 GCA_050736495.1 Binataceae bacterium (SeqCode)
ACACTGGAGTTCGCTACTCAGACCGACCGCGGCATCGCACCATCCCGGATCGGTTTAATTCACGGATTCCCAAAATTCCTTGAGCAGTACGCTCAGCAATCGCGGATGCTCCTCGGGAAAGAACAGCTTCGCCCGCGGCACGCTGGTTATCTTTCTTAGCCCGCCAAGGTTGGAGCGCAGCCAGTCGAGCGATGGTGACGGGTCGAATACCGTATCGGCCTCGCCCCAGATGACCTGCGCTGGAATGTTCGACGCCTTGAGTGCGGGCGCGGCCTCGACCAGTTGCGAGCGGTTCCTGGTCCACTCACTGAATTGGCGTAGTTGAGCAATACGCTGGTCCGAGGCGACCAGCGGCTGGAAATAAAGCGCGACAAGTTCAGCCGTGAGCGTACCCGTATACTCGAAGGCGGCGCCCAGTTGAGCCCGCGCGAGTTCGAGGTCGTGCAGCATCGCCTTCATCCCGGTGGCAAGCAATCCCGCCTCGATCGCCTGGTAAAAACCTTCGAGCATCTTGTTGGGCCAACGGTCGTGTACTTCGCAGTTGGTAAGCGTCAAGGTGCGTACGCGCTGCGGATAGAGCGTGGCAAAGATTTGGCTGATGCCGCCGCCGGTGTCGTTGCCGCAAAGATCAACCGCGTCAATCCCCAGCACATCCAAAAATCCCGCGAGCATCCGCGCCTGTTCGGCGAAGGAGATATCCTGCGGGGCGGGAATATCGCTGTAACCGAGGCCCATCAGATCCGGCGCGATTAAGCGCCGCAAGGCTGCCAGATCCTCGAGCACCCCGCGCCATTGATAGCCGCAAAGGGGGAGGCCGTGAAGGAACAACGCGGGCGGGCCCTGGCCGCGCTCGACGTAGGCGATACGGCCGAACGGTGTCTGCGCGAATTTGCGGCTGGAGTGGAATTCGGATGGATTCATTGCTACCCTCGCATGGTGAAGTTTACATACATACTGCGTGTATGTAACCTTCACGGTGTATGGTTGTCAAGAGCCGTAAGGAAGAACAGGCCGAAGCCACCCGCAAAGCGCTGCTCAAGATGGCGCGCAAATTATTTGCCGACCACGGTTACGCCCAAACCGCCACCGAAGAGGTGGTGCGCGGCGCGCGGGTGACGCGCGGCGCGCTCTACCATCATTTCCGCGACAAGCAGGACCTGTTCATAGCCGTGCTGCACGAAGAGGAGCGGAAGCTGGCGGGTAAAATCGCGCAAGCCGCTGCCACCAAGCCCGACGCCTGGAGCGGCTTCGTCGCCGGCTGCCAGGCCTTCCTCGATGCGTGCATGGACCCGGTTGTGCGCCAAGTCATCTTGATCGACGCGCCGGCGGTGCTGGGAGCGAAAGGCCATCGCGAAATCGAAGAAAGCTACTACCTGACCGGCGTCAAAAAAGCGCTCGCGGCGGGCATGGCCGTTGGCGCCATCGAGTCTCAGCCGGTCGATCCACTGGCACATATTCTGCTGGGCGCGCTCAACGAGGCCGCGCTGGTAATCGCCAACGCCGCTGACGAAGGCGCCGCGCGTAACCAGGCGAGCGCGGTTATCACGCGGATACTCGCGGGCCTCAAGGCGCGTCCGATCGCCCGCCGGGCGCGACCCGGATGAATCCGAACTACTCTCGCCCCCGTGCGGGCGGGTGCCAGGCGGCCGGCGAGACTGCCGGTGCGACACCCGGCACCCGACGTTCATGGCGCTTAGGCGGCCCTGCGAAAACCGACCCGCTTATCCTCACGCCCCCGGCTTGGCGGCCGTTTCGTCCGCGTCAGCGCGAGTGTACGGATAATCTCCGGACGCGAGACATACCAGTTGATAGCGAGCAGAACGGCAAAGATTGCCACACCGCTAGTCAGAACTGAAATCGAAGGTATCAGCATTGAGCTTCTTCGCCTCTTGGGTTGCAGCGTTGATAGAGATGGCCGATGCGGCGTGATCAGAATCGGCGGCCGTTGAACGCGACCGATTTCAAAACATCTCGTCTATCCATGAGGTCTTCCTCCAGTGGGCTAAAGGATGTTCAGATTAATAAGCAGTCCATGGCGAAAAATCGATTACCGGCAAGGTAATGGAAAGGGGTCGATCCTGGTCCGCCAATAATCGCCGTCGCCTCAATGGCGTTCGATCCGGGTCCGTAATTTACAAGAGGAGACTAGCCAGGCGGCTCCGCGTCCGCGAGCTTCCGCGACAGGGGTGGCCCGGCGTCCTCTCCGTGGCGATTTGACGTACAACGCCGCGCGCCGCCAGCTCGTCATCCGACAATGCGAACAGATGGGCGAAATGCTCGGCCGGCAGGCCTTTGATGCGGAAGTTCATCGTCGCTCCTCCAGGGTGTGATTACGCTTTACATGTACAACCCTATGGCGAACTTGATGTGAAACGGACCAGCGGATTCCCGAAACTAGTCAGTGGGAGCGGCGATTATTGTGGTTGGCCGCGATCGATAATCGAGCTAGATTTACCAGCGTGCTAATTTGCTCAAGCTGCGGCACTGAAAATCCGGACGGCATGAAATTTTGCGGCAATTGCGCCGCGCCGCTCGGTAATCGATGCTCGAACTGTGGATTCGAGAATCCCACGCCGTTTAAGTTCTGTGGACAGTGCGGTACTCCACTGCGCACTAGCGCCCCGGCCACGCCGCCATCGCCCGCGATCGACACATCGCTTAAGCCTGACGTTCGCATAGCGCCAGAGCGCGCCGTATCAGAAGCGCTGGACGGGGAGCGCAAGACGGTCACCGCGCTTTTCGCCGATATCAAAGGGTCGATGGATCTAATGGAGGAGCTTGATCCCGAAGAGGCGCGCGCGATTGTGGATCCGGCACTGCGCCTGATGATCGACTCGGTGCACCATTACGATGGCTATATCGTGCAATCCACCGGCGACGGAATATTCGCACTGTTCGGCGCACCGATCGCGCGCGAGGACCACACCCATCGGGGATTGTACGCGGCGCTCAAGATGCAGCACGAGATGCGCAGGTATTCGTCGCGCTTGCGCGCGGCCGGCAATCCGCCCATCGAGATTCGTGTCGGCCTCAACACCGGCGAGGTGGTGGTACGCTCGATCCTCACTGGCGACAAGCATACGGAGTACACACCAATCGGCCATTCGACGAGCCTCGCCGCACGGATGCAAACCCTGGCACCGACCGGCTCGATCGCCATCACTGAGGCGGCTCGGAAGCTGGCGGCCGGCTATTTCGATTTGAGAGCGCTCGGCCCCACGCGAGTTAAGGGTGTGACCGAACCGGTAAATGTCTATGAGGTGCTCGGCCTCGGCGCGTTACGCACGCGGCTTCAAATCTCGGCTCAGCGGGGATTATCCAGATTCGTCGGACGGCATAATGAGATGGATCAACTCGGGCGGGCGCTCGGGCGCGCCAGCGGCGGGCATGGCCAGATCGTTGCCGCCGTGGCTGAGGCGGGAGTCGGCAAATCGCGCCTGTTCCACGAATTCAAGTCGATCTCGCAGAGCGATTGCTTCGTTATGGAGGGCTTTTCCGTTTCCCACGGCCGCGCCTCGGCCTATCTGCCGGTGATAGAGCTTCTCAAGGGGTACTTCCGCATTGCTGATCAGGATGACGACCGCGTCCGGCGCGAAAAGATCACGGGGAAAGTGCTCGCGCTCGACCGTGCGCTCGAAGACACGATGCCCTATTTTTTTACGCTGCTGGGCGTGGAAGACGCGGGAGGGCCACTGGACGAAATGGACCCCGTTATCAGGCGCCGCCGTACGCGCGAAGCGATCAAACGCCTGGTGCATCGCGAAAGCGTCAATCAGCCGCTGTTGCTCATCTTTGAAGACCTGCACTGGGTCGATGGTGAGACCCAGGCTCTGCTTGACATTCTCGCCGAGAGTATCGGCACGGCGCGCATCCTTATGATGGTCAACTACCGCCCCGAATACGAACATCACTGGGGCAACAAGACCTACTACACTCAATTAAGGCTCGATCCGCTCGGGCGCGAGAACGCCGCCGAAATGCTTTCCGAGCTGCTTGGCGACACCGCCGAGCTGCGCGGGCTCAAGGACCTGGTCATTGCGAGAACCGAAGGCAATCCGTTCTTCACGGAAGAAATGGTACAGGCGCTGTTCGATCAGAACGTGTTGACGCGCAACGGTACGGTGAAGCTGATCAAGCCGCTCGCGTCGATTCAGATTCCGCCGACAGTGCAGGGCATTCTCGCCGCGCGAATCGATCAGCTAACGGCGGGCGCGAAGGAATTGTTGCAGACGCTCGCGGTAATCGGCAAGGAATTTCCACTGGGGCTGGTGCGCCGCGTGACCCGCCGCTCAGAAGACGAGCTCAGCCCCGAACTGGCCAGGTTACAGCTCGGCGAATTCATCTATGAGAAACCTGCGTTCCCGGAAAGCGAATATACTTTCAAGCACGCGCTTACCCAGGAGGTCGCGTACAACTCGCTGTTGATCGAGCGGCGCCGCCAGGTTCACGAGCGTGCGGCGGCGGCAATCGAGGAGCTCTTCGCTGAACAGCTTGACGATCATCTCGGTGAATTGGCGCACCACTACGGCCGCAGCGGCAATGCCGCCAAGGCGGTCGGGTTTCTCAGGCTCGCGGCGGAACAAGCGCGCGCGCGCTCGGCCTACGACGACGCATTGCGGTACGTTAATGAAGCGCTCGGACTGCTGGCCGCGTTGCCGGATTCGCCCGAGCGCGATCGTGACGAAATAACAATCCAGGGAATCCGCGGTCCGTTGCTGTCCACAACCCAAGGCTTTGCCAGCGCCGAACTTGTACAGTCGCTGAATCGCGGGCTGGCGCTGTGCCAGCGTGTCGGCGAAGGCCCCGAAATGATCACCGTGATGTTCGGGCTCTGCATGTTCAATCTGTCGCGCAATCGTTTGCACGACGCGATGAGCCTGGCGGAGAAGATTCTCAACCTGTCGCGGTTGATGAACAGCGAGCTGGCGCAAGCGGGTGCCCATTTCGCCTACGGTTCGACCAGCCTGTGGCGCGGCGAGTTCAGCGCCGCCTGCGAACACCTCGAGCAGGCGATCGCCATTTATGATCGAGACATCGCACGCTACCTGCCCATGCATCAGGCTTCGGTAGTGCCGTCGCGATGCCAGATTTCGTGGGCACTCTGGATGATGGGCCATGCCGATCAGGCTTACGCGCGAATCGAAGAGGCACTGGATCTCGCGACCCGGCTTGGAAGGCCGTTCAGCATGGCCTTTGCCCTCATGTACGCGATCGCGCTCGCTCACTTCCGGCGCGACTACACTGCGATTCGGCCACGTGCGGAAGCGCTAATCGAGATCGCGCGTTCGAGCGGCTTTCCTTACTGGTCGGCGGTGGCTTCGATGGTGATCGGGCGGGTGCTGGTCGGTGAAGGAAACCACAACGCCGGGATAATCCGTATGCGCGAGGCAATGACGACGCTGGTCGAGACCGGCGGCGAGCTGATTTACCATTACGCGTTGAGCCTGCTCGCGGAGTCATACCTGAACGCACGTGAGCCCGAAAAGGGTCTCGCGGCCATCGCCGAAGCGCTCAAGGACGTTGGGACCAGCGGCCAGCGGCTTTACGAAGCGGAGATCTGGCGCTTGCGCGGTGAGTTGATGGTGCTCCATGGCGGCGCCGACCTTGAGGCGGAACAAAGCTTTCAACACGCGATGGAGATAGCCCGCCGGCAGCAAGCGCGCTCGTGGGAACTGCGTGTCGCGACCAGCCTCGCGCGCTTTCTTTCCCGGCGCGATCGAGCAGCCGAGGCGAAATCGATTCTCGCTCCGATTCTTGCGAGTGTCAGTGAGGGGCGCGAGAATGCGGACTTCAAGGATGCGTCGTCGCTGGCCGGCGGGCTCGGCTGATGGATCCAGCGCGTTGTTCCGAACGAACCCTCGCCATCAGATGGGACTGTCTTGCAGCGTGTGCGTAAACCTCGCCAATGGGATAGCCGGCCGGCCTGACGCGGCCAATCGATTACGTGCACGTGCCCGTGCCGCGTGTGCGGACGGACGACGCCTATTGCCTGCCTTGGTCCGAGCTCGATCGAACTCGTATCCAGTACGTATATCTGGGGCTCGTTCACTACACCGACGGAATCGGCGGCGCCCACCGCCGCATCGCAACGGCGGAGCGATATCTACCCGATTTCGGAATCGCCTCGGAATGCGGTTTTTGGACGGCGGCCCAGCGACCAGGCCTTGCGCCGGTTGATTGACCTGCACGCTCTGGTCGGGGGCTGATGCCCAGCTCGGCGATTACTCACAGCAGCGGCTCAATGATCCGAGCCGCGGTTTCATCGAGCCGCTCGCGCAGTCCTCGATGTTTCCATTGATCGAGCTCGATTTGCTTGGAGCTCTCCAAGTCATTTGTGAACATCAGGTTCATTTCGCCGCCGAATGAATGGCTGAGGATGATCGCGTTGATCTCGTTATTGCGCGCGATACTCCACCAATCGAGATTCGACGTGCCGACCGTCGACCATACGCCATCTATCGTCGCGGTCTTCGCATGCAGCATCTTGCCTTGCCATTCGTAGATCTTCACGCCGGCCTTGAGCAATGCGTGATAGTGCGAACGCTCCGCCGACACGATCAGCGGTTCATCGCTTTGGCTGGGGAGCAGCAGCCGCACGTCGACACCGCGTCGGGCGGCACGCTCTAGCGCATGCAGCATCTGATGGTCCGGGGCGAAATAGGCGTCAGTGATATATACGTTTGTCTCGGAATTGACTATCGCCGAGATTAAAGTCACATAAATCAGGCTGAACCGTTCCGGCACGCTGGCGATCACGCGCACTATCTGGTTTCCCTGCCGTTCGAACTGTGGAAAGTAGTTGCGCGGGCTGAGCGCGGGGCCTTTCTGGTAATACCATTCGGCGATGAACAACCGCTGGACTTCCGCCACCGCCGGGCCCTCAAGCTCGATGTCGGTGTCGCGCCAGTACGCCGGCGGCACCTTGCGCCCTTCGCTGCCTAAACCGCTGCTGTACACTTCGGAGATATTGATGCCGCCGGTGAAAGCGATGCGTCCGTCAACGATCAGCATCTTGCGATGGCTCCGATGGCTGAGCGTCCAAGGGAGTTTCGCCTCGAACGGATTCAACGGACGGTACTGCAGCACCACAATTCCGTTTTGCCGCAGCCGGTCGAAGAAACTTGCAGGCGTTGTAATCGAGCCGAGGCTGTCATATACGAGATTCACTTGCACCCCATGGCGCTGCCGTTCGATAAGCGCGTCGGCAAACATTTTGCCGACCGGTCCGCCGGAAAATATGTACATTTCGATATTAATGCTGTCGCGGGCGTTACGAATCGCCGCCAGCATTGCGCCATATGTCGCCGCACCATTTTTCAGCAGGGTTACTTTGTTGCCCAGCACGAGCGGAACATCGCTGAGCGCCTGCTCGAAGGCGAGATGCCGCTGGAGAATGTCGCTCGGAGTTTCCTGATGTTCCTTCAGGCGCTCAACGATCCGCCGCCCCTGCTCCTCAGTCAGCGGCCCGCGGGGTCCGACAAAGCTAGGATTCTTGAGATAGAGAAACTTCGTGTGAAGCAGGGCGCGCGCGTCCGGAATGGTGCCGCAGCCGCTCAAAAGCGCCACTACGGCAGCGAGCAGAAGCGGCGTGAACTTCCCTTTCCCGGTTTTCGGCCTTGAATGTCCCTGGCGTTGAAAACGCATATCTCTCAAAACAGCCTGAGAAGAGGATCAGCGCATTTCCGGAGCGCGAAATGCACGGTCATGACCGCGGCGGATCAAACCATTCACAACTGTACAGACGAAAGCTATATCCAGACAACGATCACTTTTTCGCAATCCACCGGCGGCCCCGCAACGAACAGGGCGGCAGTTCATCGTGCGGGACTTCCGAGCAAAAGCTCGCCCGTCCCAAATCACTCAGATTGAGCCGATCAGATGTCGAAAGACCAAGCGCAGCCACCGTTCCGCGCCTGATCGGCGTAACGCGCCCAATGATTACGTTATTCGCCTCGGCCGCGGCGCGCTTATGTCTCTCGCCACGCTCAGACGTGCGGGACATCTAATCGATTTCTAGCCAGTTTCATGGCATTCTCAGCCCGCGCACCGGGCAATCAAGGCGTCGCAGATCGTGCCACCAACGATGAGCGCTCGGCGAAGCGGACTGGCCGCATGGACATGCCCACCGGGAGCGGACAGAATCGTTGACTAAGACAGAACCGCAACTTTCTGCTTTGCGATTGGGGGTTGGCGATCGTAATATTATGCGGTCGATGTGCTCCGGCTGTGGCCATGCAGGCGCCACCGCGAGCAGCTTAAAGCGCAAGAAGGGGAATCAGGTTTGGCAATTTCGTTTCCCGAGCTTCAACCCTCCGCACGGGTGCTTCTGGGCCCTGGCCCGTCCAATGTTCACCCGCGAGTGATGAAGGCGATGCTATCGCCGGTAGTCGGCCATCTCGACCCGGATTTCGTCAAAGTGATGGAGGACATCAAGCGGCTGCTCCGCATCGTCTTTCAAACCGCCAACGAAATCACGTTTCCGGTCTCCGGCACCGGATCGGCGGGCATGGAAACCGCGATGGTAAACCTCATCGACGACGGCGATGAGGTCGTCATCGGCGCGGCGGGCGCGTTCGGTGAACGGCTGGTCGACGCGGCCACGCGGCTGGGCGCCCGGGTCCATCGGGTGGATGCCGAATGGGGGCGTATCATAGAGCCTGAACATATCGAGGCGGCGCTAAAGGCGGCCAACCATCCCAAGCTGCTCGCGATCGTGCATGCGGAAACGTCGACGGGCGCTTATCAGCCGGTCGAAGAACTCGGCGCCATGGCCCATCGCTACGGCGCGCTGCTGGTGATGGACGCGGTAACGTCGCTCGGATGCGTACCGGTGGAGATCGACCACTGGCAAGTGGACGCCTGTTACAGTTGCACCCAAAAGGGGCTCGGCGCGCCTCCGGGACTGGCGCCGGTCACGTTCAGCGAACGCGCGATGGAGGTCGTGCGCACGCGCAAGAGCAAATGCCGTTCATGGTATTTCGATCTCGCCATGATCGAACGCTACTGGGGTCCCGACCGGCTTTACCATCATACCGCGCCGATCACGATGAACTACGCGCTCTACGAAGCGCTGCGCGTGGTGGTCGAGGAGGGCCTCGAAGCGCGCTTCAAGCGTCATCGCGCCAACGCGGCAGCGTTTCACGCGGGGCTCAGCGCGATGGGGCTCAAGCTCGCCGCGCAGGAGGGCCATCGTCTGCCACAACTGACGACGGTGGCCGTGCCCAAGGGAATCGACGAGGCGGCGGTACGGGCGGAACTACTAAGGC